>JAHHSJ010000060.1 GCA_020025295.1 Oscillospiraceae bacterium
ACCCACGCGACCAGCTTGGAAGGCTGGGATTCTACCATTGAACTACACCCGCATGCTCGATTGCCAGCTGGATTATATTAACATGGAAACGCCATATTGTCAACTAGTTTCTTGATATTTTTTATTTGGAATTTATTTTTCTTCGGATGAGCAGCCAACAGCCTCTCGCTTGCAACGAAATCCACCGTTTTTGTGTTCCAATGCCCACACTTCCCTTTTTATCTTATGTATGTTCCGCTCTCCTGCGGGGCATACTCAGAGCAGGGCGGTAATCGTCTCACTTATTCAGGAGGGATCAACTATGGATCATATCAATCACAAAATCGCTTGCTCCGTCAAGACCTGTGCTCATCACGCCGGTGACGAGTGCTACTGCACGCTGGAGTCCATCGAGGTCGGCAAGTGCGCCCACGAGGCTCACAGCTGCGCCAACACTGAGTGCGCCTCCTTCCAGGACGGCTGCAAGTGCAACAGTAAGCACTGAACGAAGAAAAGCTCCGCTTTGCATCCGCAATGCGGAGCTTTTCTTACATAATGTGCAGATACGCCAGCAGTGCATCCCGCTGGTTGGCTACTGCCCCGTCCAAAACCCCATTCAAAGCCGCCTTCAATAGCCGCCCCAACTCCGGTCCTGCCGGAACACCATGCTCCATGAGATCGGTGCCGCTGATTTCCAACTGCTCCAAAGTAAGGCAGCCGCCTCGTTCCAACTCCGCCGTCACCAATGCTTCAAACCGATTCAGCTGCTCCAGCTTCTCTTCCCGACGCTCAGAGGACTGACCCAGAATGTCGGCACGGCGGAGAAAAATCAGCTGAGACACCAGCTGCGTTCCCTGTTTAGCCAGATAACGCCGGACCCCGACCGGAGTTTGCGGCAGCGTTTGATCATGGGCAAGCACCAACGCCTCCACAGCCATTCTGGTTTCCTTATCACACTTTAACCGGTTCAGCGCCTGATGAACCAATCGGCTGCTCTGCCGGACATGGTCATAAAAGTGGCCGATTCCCTGTTCATCTAAGGTAAAACAGGTTGGCTTGCCCACATCGTGGAAGAGAGCTGCCAGCCGCAGCGTCGGCTCCGGCGGAACGGCGTCTACCACCCGAACCGTATGCTGCCAGCAGTCTCCATCGTGGTGGGGATTGTGCTGCGCAAAGCCGAACATAGGCTCTAATTCCGGCAGAATTTCTGCGAAGAGATCCGCAAACTCTACCAGCAGTCCCGACGGCTTGGGTGCGGACAAAATTCCTTTCAGCTCGGAAAAAATACGCTCGGCGGCAATATAGCGAAGGTCACCCCGCTTCTCATGGATGGCCTGTGCCGTCACCGGCTCCACGGCAAAAGAAAACCGGCCTGCAAACCGAATAGCACGCAGCATCCGCAGGGCATCCTCCCCGAACCGTTCCCCGGGATCGCCCACCGCTCGGATCACCCCTCGCTCCAAATCATTCCGACCGCCAAACAAATCCACTACACCCTCTGACGGATGATACGCCATGGCATTGACGGTAAAATCCCGACGGGCCAGATCTCCGGAAAGCTCCGAGATAAACTCCACCCGGTCCGGTCTGCGGTGATCGGAATAGTCCTGCTCGGTGCGGTAGGTGGTAATTTCATAGCCCGCTCCGCCGCTCATCACCAGTACGGTTCCGTGCTTGATTCCGGTTTCATGGATGCGATAGCCTTCAAACACCGCTTTGGTCTGCTCCGGTTTGGCGCTGGTGCAGATGTCCCAGTCATTAGGCTCATTTCCCATCAGCAGATCTCTCACGCAGCCGCCCACGAACCATGCTTCATAACCCATGGCCCGCAGTCGATTCACCAGAGTCAGTCCCTCCTCGGGAATCCGCTCCGAATTTGGTTCACAGTTCATTCCGCTCACCTCCCCTTTTTTGTTATTATATCCGCTTTTCGCCGCTCTCGGCAAGGAAAGTTTTCATTCCAGCAAAAAGGCACAGTTCTCCATGAGAACTGTGCCTTATCTTACGCCATTCCCTGATTTCTCTCTTCCAGCTGGCGCATGGCCTTTCGGAACTGGAAGAAGAACAGGATCGAAGTAAATGTCACGGCAAGAATGTCCGACACCGGCTCCGCCAAATAGACGCCCGTGGTCTTATTCTCCACCAGATGCGGCATGATATAGATCAGCGGCAGCAGCAGCACAAACTTACGCACCACAGCCACGGCGATGGACTGCTTGGCTTTGCCCAGAGAGGTGAAGATCATCTGGCAAGCCATCTGAATACCGAAGATGCCAATGCCGGCGGCGTAAATGCGAAGTGCACCTGCCGTAAAGGCGATCAACTCCTCTTTCGGAGTAAAGATTCTGGCAAACAGCGCCGGCCACAGCATGACGGCTGCCCAAAACAGGAGCGAATAGGTCAGGCTGCAAATCAGCAGCAGCTTAAAGGTATGTTTGACACGCTGGGCATTGCCTGCACCGTAGTTATAGCTGGCAATGGGCTGGGCTCCCTGTCCGATGCCCTGCAGCGGCAGCATGGCAAACATCATGACGCTGGTGAGAATGGTCATGGCGCCCACGGCGATATCGCCGCCGTAGCGCTGCAAAGAGGCATTGAAGCATACGGAGATGACGCTCTCGCTGCTCTGCATGATAAAGGTAGCCATGCCAAGTCCCAGACAAGGCAATACGATTTTCGAATCAATGCGGACATACTCTTTTTTCAGCTTCAGCTGGGTCTTGTTTCCTCTCAGGAAGGAAATGACCCACACGCTGGAAATGGCCTGAGACAAGATGGTTGCCAATGCGGCACCACGCACGCCCATGTGGAGGCCAAAAATGAACACCGGGTCCAGAATGATGTTGGTTACTGCGCCGATGATGACCGACAGCATGGAAACTTTGGTAAAGCCCTGTGCCGTGATAAAGGCATTCATGCCCAGCGTCAGCTGGACGAACAGCGTGCCGATGGCATACAGATTCATATAGGCCGTTGCATAAGGAATGGTATTTTCACTGGCTCCGAAGGCCATCAGAAACTGCTGATTCCAAATCAGCAGCACCACAGTCAGGACAACAGAGATCAGTAGCTGAACCGCAAAGCAGCCGCCCATAATCCGCTCGGCTCCGTCGTTATCCTGTCTGCCCATGGCAATGGAGGCACGAGGTGCGCCTCCGGCACCCACCAGTGCGGCAAAGGCGGAAACCACCATAATGATCGGCATACAGATGCCCACACCGGTCAGCGCAAGATCGCCGTCCCCGGGCATATGGCCGATATAAATGCGGTCTACAATGTTATACAGCATATTGATGAGCTGCGCCACCACGGTGGGAACCGCCAGCTGAAACAGCAGCTTACCAATTGGCTCGGTACCTAAAAACGCTTTGTTATCTTTCACTTTTCTTCCCCTTTTCTCCGGCTTTATTGCATGGCATTCTCAATATTGCCGTCAATCCGGGCAATCATATCCCCCAGCATCGCTCGTTCCTCCTGTGAGAATCCGCCGAACAATACTTCCGTAAAGCGTTTCTGGGCCATACAGCCCTTCTCCACGATTTCCGAAGCTTTATCCGTTAAGGACAGATGGATGGTACGGCGATTCTGTTCGTGGTACGCACAGGTCAGCAGACCCTTTTCTTCCAGCGAACGCACCGACATGGACACATGGGACTTGGTAAGGCGGCGATGCTTCACAATTTCCACCGCCGTATCGAACTGAGGATTATGGTACAAAAACAGCAGCACACTCAGTTCCATACGGGTCAAACCATATTCCACACACACCGGCGTCAACATCTGGTAATACAAGCGTTCCCCAGAATTATAATGTTCAAACAAGGTTTTCATACTTCCCTCTCCTATACAGTTCTAAATAGAACACTATTTATTATACCAGTTTCTTCCCTGCTGTCAATGTTCCGTTTGCCCCGCTCCACGCAGACTCCGTCTGCGATACGCCAGACCCACCACATCCGCAAGCAGCCAGCCAATGGGGATGGCTGTCCAGATGCCCAGAACACCGATGGATGGCACAGGTGCCAGCAGATAGGCAAGCAGCACTCTGGTGCCCAGAGAAATGACCGTCAAAACCAGCGACATACCCGGCTTTCCAATGCCGCGATAGTAGCCATAGAGCAGGAACAGAACTCCGATACCGCAGTAGCAGGCGCCTTCAATCCGAAGGTAAGTGACACCGATAGCAATGATTTCCACTTTCTCCGGTGCAATGAAAATCTGCATCAGCCAAGGTGCTGCAAAAAACACCAGCAGCGACACCACTGCACAGAACAGCATGGAAATCTGCATGGCTCGCTTCATGCCCAATTGAATTCGCGTTTGATTTCCCGCACCGTAGTTCTGGGAAATATAAAGAGAGAACGCATTGCCAAATTCCTGTGCCGGCATATAGGCGAAGGAGTCAATCTTCACCGCAGCCGCAAAGGCCGCCATCACTGCCGTGCCAAAGCGATTGACCAGACCCTGAATCATCAGGATTCCGAAATTCATCACCGACTGCTGGGCGCTGGCCGCCACAGAGAAATGGAGCAGCTCCCAGACGCCGCCTCGACGGATCACCGCCTGTGCTCCCCGGAGCAGTTGCCTTCCCGGCCGCAGCTCCGGCTTTTTGATCCAAGTGCAAATTGCAAGCCCCAGACCGGCGCCCATCTGGCTCAGTACAGTGGCAAAGGCGGCGCCTCGGATGCCCCAATCAAATTCTACCACAAACAGCAGGTCCAACAGGATATTTGCCGCCGACGCCACACCAAGCAGGCAAAGGGGCAGGAAGGAATTGCCCAGCGCCCGAAGATAAAACGCAAAATAATTATAAAGGTACACGAACACCAGCCCAAGCAACAGGATCTGCACATAGGACCGGGTCATATCCCAGACATTCGCCGGTGTATTCAGCACCTTCAAAATCCAATCCATCAGCAGCAGAGACAGCACATTGAGTCCGACGGCAATTCCGCCATTCACAAGGAACGCCGCCGCCGCGGATTCCTGCAGTCGCCCTTCTTGACCGCCTCCCCGGCAGGCGGAACATACCGCTCCGCTGCCCATACAAAGTCCAATGAGAATAGAAGTCAAGAAGGTCATCAGGGTATAGGTAGACCCCACCGCAGCCAATGCGTCCACACCAATAAACTTACCTACAATAAATGTATCCGCTATGGTATAGCACTGCTGCAGCAAATTTCCCAATATCATGGGGCCAGCAAACACCAGCAGCATTTTGGTGATGCTGCCCCGGGTCAAATCTCGTTCCATACCGCTCTCTCCATCGATTACTCGCCTTTTCTATGTCTGCCTACCTAAATTTCCGCAAAAGCAGCGAAAAAAGTCGCAGATTCAAGGATCTACAAATACCGTGTTTAAGGATACCATAACCTCCCTGCCCTTGACAAGAACGCAAAAAAACGGGATGCCATGCATCCCGTTTTCCCTGCTGTTCTATTTACTTACCCTTGGAGAACAGGCCTCGCCAGCCTTTCTTCTCCTCGTAAGGCTCATGTCCGATGGACAGGACCTGATAGCCGGTAGCATTGACCGCATTCTTCAGCGCTTCCTCGTCGATCTCAGTCTCGGTAATCACGATGGTTTCACCCTTGCTGTGCGAAGAAGTGACCTTCTTTACCGAGAACGCCTTGCGTACCGCATCATTCACATGGCTTTCGCACATACCACACATCATACCGTCCACTTTTAATGTATACTTCCACATATCAATTCTTCCTTTCCTGCCGATTCTATCCTGCCGCACTGGCTGCTGGGTTTTATGGCATCTCAAAAGTTAGCATTTTCTAACTCAAATCATACTCCATTTCCCCAAAATTGCAAGACCTGCTTCTGAAAAAGAATATGCGGCTTCTCAGATTTTTATGACTCTAACGCAGTTTTCTTCTTCTCTGCTTGACAAACGGAAAAAAATCCGCTATTCTACGGTTTAGTTAGTTTTACCTAACCACCATCGCGCCGATTTTGCGCTTTTCTTTTTTCTAGTAGTTAGGCATAGCTAACTGCTAGAAACCAAACCTTTTGCTCGCCCTGCCATGCCTTTTGGGGTATGTCTTAAATACGACGGTTTTTGACACGCAGGAGGAATCAAATGAAACAAACCTTTGAACAGGCACTGGTGGAACAGTGCGCCCCCACGCTGGCCGGAATGAAACCTGCCAGTTTATTCCGAATTCAGGGTCCATCACTGGCTCTGCTAAGCGAAAAAGCGGAACACTGGAACGAACTGCTCTCCCCTCTGGGCATGCGGGTACAGACCCTGCGGCAGTGTGCCAAGACCACCGCCAGCATCGTCTATGTCTACCGGGAAGAATGGGTCAGCCGCCTTTTGGCAGATGCGGACACCCAGAAGTTTCTCACTGAAATCGGCTACACTCCCACTTCCCTCTCCGGTATGCTGGAGCAGCTGTCCCACCGACTCTGTCTGGATCGGGATTATCCTCACGAAATCGGCGTCTTTCTCGGCTACCCTCTGGAAGATGTGATTGGCTTCATCGAAAATCAAGGCCGCAACTTCACCTGCTGCGGCTACTGGAAGGTATACGGCGATCCCACCTGCGCCCAGCAGTGCTTTGCCCGCTATCGCAGCTGTACGGAGCGGTACAAGGAGCTTTACCAGACCGGAACTCCCATCCTGCATATGATTGTCGCTTCCTGACCTCCTTCCGTCACCTCCGACAACCGGTTCAAACGACTTTCAAAAAATAAATTCCATTTTCTGAAAAAATCTGTTGACAGCCTCGGCATCCTATGCTATATTATAAGCACAGTTAGTAATGACTAACCACCGCGCAAAGGGCGAAAGCCCTTTCTAAAATCTCCATTGGTTAGTCAAATCTAACTACCGTGTTTGTATCATCACTCACCACTTCAACGAACGATTCTCAGGAACTCCTGCGATCTAGCACGCAGGAGTTCCAACGAGAAAGCCACATGGTATCTTATCAGAAAGGATTTGCTCTGATTATGAATAAAATTGCTGTTGTCTACTGGACTTGTTCCGGTAATACCGAAATCATGGCCAACTGCATTGCAGAGGGCGCTCGCAGCGCCGGTGCTGAGGTTTCGATGTTCACTTCCGCTGACTTCACGGCTTCCAATCTGGATTCTTACGATGTGGTTGCTTTCGGCTGCCCCGCTATGGGTGCTGAAACCTTGGAAGAGTCCGAGTTTGAGCCCATGTTCTCCGATCTGGAGGGACAGCTCAAGGATCGCAAAATTGCCCTCTTCGGCTCTTACGGCTGGGGCGACGGTCAGTGGATGCGTGATTGGTATGCTCGCTGCTCCGATGACGGTGCTAAGCTCTTCGGTGACGAAGGTCTGATCGTCAACGAGACTCCCGACGAAGCCGCCGAGGATGTCTGCAAGGAGCTCGGCCGAGAGCTTTCTGTTTGGTAATCTGAGTCACACACACTCTATTACATATATTTCCTATCTCCTATTTCCTCTTATGTCCTCACACGAGCCCTCGTGTGAGGACAGTCCCTTTTTACGGACAAATTCTGCCCTGCAAACAAAAGAGCGGAGAAACCTCTCTGGTTTCTCCGCTCTTTTTCTGCTTCCCTTAAATATGTGCCATACTTCTGAGCTGATCCATCTGGGTGTCCAGCTCCATGCTGTGTTTGGCGCATTCCAGAAGAGCGTTCTGCATTTCATCATTGAACTCCACGCCCTTTTTATACCGCAGCTGATGCTCCAAGCTGGCCCAGCAGTCCATCGCAATGGTTCTCAGCTGGATTTCCACCCGCATGGGGCGCTTCTCCTTCTCCAGGAAGATCGGCACCTCCACAATCAGGTGCAAGCTGCGATAGCCGTTCTCCTTGGGCTGTTTGATGTAGTCCTTTTTCTCGATCAGGGTAATATCATCCTGCTTCAGCAGCGCCTCTGCCAAGGTATAGACATCCTGAACAAAGGAGCAGACCACTCGCACACCCGCCACATCATTGAGATTGGCTTCCACGGACTCCACGGTCCACGGCTGATGTTTCCGCTTCAGCTTTTCCGCAATGCTGGAAATGGACTTCAAACGGGTCTTGATTCCACTGATGGGATTGCGGTCATTCTGCAGGGAATACTCATCGTCCAGCACATCGAATTTGGTTTCAATTTCCCGGATGGCGCATTTATAATAGGTCATCAGCCGCCGAAAATCGGCACTTTGCCGCTGCGTCCACTGCAGCTTGTCCTGATCCAAGTCCGTCCGCAGCAGCTGCCGATATATTTTATCTTCCATTGTTTCTTCAAACATAGTGATCTCCTTTTGCCCTTTTTGATCTGCCGACGGTGATCGCCAGCCGGGCCACCTCTATTATGCTACACTTTTTCTTTTTTCTCAAGCCCCACCCGCATACCTTCCCCATGGAACGATTTTCCTCTTGCATCTTTCCTCGAAACGCGGTACAATCTATATGTAACAAGTGTTACATATAGAGATGAGGTGAACCTATGCGGTCCAAAAATGCCCAATTGAAGGAACAGATTTACCGTTTTGTCAACGAGTGGAAGCAAGAGCATGGGGCTTCCCCTTCCCTGAAAATTATTGCAGATCGGATGGGAGTCAGCCGAACCACCGTCTATCGCTATCTTCTGGAGATGACCGACGATCAAAACGGACTGATCTACACCGGGGACAGCATTGAAACCCGAGAGCTCAATCGGGATACCATGCGCTTCTCCCCTGCTAAAATTGTAGGTACGATTCCCTGCGGAGAAGCACAGGCGGAGGAAGAGCTGGTAGAAGCTTATGTAAACCTGCCGTCTGCCATTTTCGGCAGCGGTGAATTCTACATTCTTCACGCCGTGGGCGATTCCATGGAGGACGCCGGCATCAGCGAGGGGGATCTGGTGGTCATCCGTCGGCAGTCGGTGGCGCAGATTGGCGATGTGGTGGTGGCTCTGGACGATCAGCACAACAGCACCCTCAAGCGCTTTGACGGCTTCGATCCGGAGAACCGGGCCATTCTGGCTTACATGAACCAAGCGGTCTATCCCGGCAAAACCATTGCTGTGCAGGAATTACAGGTGCAGGGTGTCGCCCAGCACATCATCAAGTCCCTCCGCTGAGAAACGAGGCTCCAATGGCGGATAAAACTTATTTGGCAATCGACTTAAAATCCTTTTACGCCTCTGTGGAGTGCAGAGAGCGTGGTCTGGACCCCATGACCACCAATCTGGTGGTGGCCGATGCCAGTCGAACCGAAAAAACCATCTGTCTTGCCGTTTCTCCGGCGCTGAAAAGCTATGGCATCTCCGGCCGTCCCCGACTATTTGAGGTAGTGCAGCAGGTGCGGGACATCAACGCCCTGCGGCTTGCACGACTTTCCGGGCAGGGCTTTTACGGTACCTCCTGCGACCAAGCGGAGCTGGACGCCAACCCAAAGCTGGCACTGGATTACCTTGTGGCTCCGCCCCAAATGGCTCGGTACATGGAAATCAGTGCCCGGATTTACGGAATCTATCTCAACTATATCTCCCCGGAGGACATTCATGTCTACTCCATTGACGAGGTCTTTATTGACGCCACACCCTACCTGAACACCTATCGGTGCTCTGCCAAAGTCTTTGCCTCCATGGTATTGCGGGAGGTGTTTCAAACCACCGGAATCACCGCTACGGCCGGCATCGGCACCAATTTGTATCTGGCGAAAATTGCCATGGATTTGGTGGCAAAGCACCTGCCTGCCGACGAAAACGGGGTGCGAATCGCTGCTTTGGATGAAATGAGTTACCGGGAACAGCTTTGGGCTCACACACCCCTGACGGATTTCTGGCGCATTGGGCACGGATACGAGAAAAAACTGGCCCGTTACGGCATCCACACGATGGGCGACATTGCCCGGTGTTCCTGTCAGGACGACGGGCTGCTGTTTCGGCTATTCGGTGTCAACGCAGAACTGCTCATCGACCACGCATGGGGCTGGGAGCCATGCACCATCGCCGACATTAAGGCTTACCGCCCGGAAAACACCGGGTTCAGCTCCGGTCAGGTGCTGCAAAACCCCTACACCTTTGCACAGTGCCGAATCGTCATTCGGGAGATGGCGGAGCACATGGCCTTGGATTTGGTTGAAAAAGGGCTTGTCACCCCTCAACTGGTGCTATCGGTGGGATACGACATAGAAAATCTGAACACGCCGGAAAAGCGAAGGGCCTATCACGGAGCCATCGTAACCGACCCCTACGGGCGAGTCATTCCCAAGCACGCCCACGGAACGGCTCATTTGGCTCAGTCTTCCTCCTCCACACAGAAAATTACGGAGGCAATTTTGAACCTGTACGATCGGATTGTCGACCCTACCCTGCTGATTCGCCGGGTGACTCTCTCGGCAAACAAGGTAACACCAGAGGACGACAAACAAGCAGAACCGGATGTTCAGCAACTGGACCTTTTTACCGACACAGCCGCTTTAGAGCAGGAGGAGCAGCAGCTGGAACGGGAACGAAAGCTTCAGGAGACCATGCTCTCCATTCGGCACCGCTTTGGCAAAAACGCTATTTTGAAGGGCACCAACTTTCAGGAGGGTGCCACAGCAATTCAACGAAATCAGCAAATCGGCGGTCACAAGGCGTGACCCTATCACGGAGGTGAAACGATGCAATCTCAATATCAGGACATCATTACTCTGCCCCATCCCACCTCCGCCACCCATCCCCGGATGTCCCGACACAACCGGGCAGCGCAATTTGCTCCCTTTGCCGCACTGACCGGGTACGATGCCGCAATTCAGGAGACTGGGCGCTCCACGGAACAGGAAAAAGTACTGGATGACGATCGAATTGCCCTTCTGGACCGACAGCTGCAAGTTCTGAAAGCCCATCTGGAACAGCGCATCCCCGTCACTATCACTTACTTTCTGCCGGATCACGCAAAATGCGGCGGTACTTATCGGCAGCTCACTGGGACGCTTCGCTCCATCGACCGACACCGTCAGTGTCTGCTCACAGAGGACGGAACTCAGATCCCCATCGAGCACATCACAGAGCTGGAGTTTCCGTTCCCACCGAGCTATGATGGGGAATGACCACT
>JAHHSJ010000061.1 GCA_020025295.1 Oscillospiraceae bacterium
GGCGAACCCGTGGGCCACGCCATAAAGTCCGCCCAAGGTGTGCCCCACCGCATGGGCCAGCGCATCCATACCCGTCGTGGCGGTGGTATAGGGGTTCAATCCCACGGTCAGTGTCGGGTCCAGCACGACGTACTTGGGAATCAGGCAAGGATCGTTGATGGCAGCCTTCCGGTGGGTCTCTACATCCGTAATCACCGCAGCGACTGTGGTTTCCGAACCGGCTCCAGCGGTGGTGGGAATCGCGACAAAGGGCGGAATGGCTTTGCGCACATTCAGCAGTCCCTGCAGCTGGGGCACCGTTTTGTTCGGTCGTGCCGCTTTGGCGGCAATGCCCTTGGCGCAGTCAATTCTGGAGCCGCCGCCCAACGCCACAATGGCTTTGCAGCCATGCTCCCGGTACATCCGATAGCCCAGCTCCACATCCCGACTGGTAGGGTCCGGGTTTTCCAGCGTCAGCACCGTGCAGCGAATCCCCTCCTGCTCCATCCCCCGAAGCAATGGCTCCGCCATGCCCCGACGCAGCAGGCTGGCTCCGGTGACCAGCAGCACATCGTTGATTTGCTCGTTCTTCAGCAGTCCGGGCAACTGGGAAAGCGCTCCCGGCCCCTCGATACACTGGGGAGTACGATAGCCCATGGCGTAATTTGCAAGTTTCAGTCCGCACTGACAGGTACGGCACCACGCAGTTTCCAATCTGCAGGAACGATTCTTCACAGCGATGCCTCCACAAAACAATCCATTCATTATGGCTCACCTTACACCCCCAGCAAGGCTCTGTCCAGCCTTTTATGGGATTTTAAGAAGATTTTGCTGTCTGCTCGCATCTGCGGCAGCAACAGCCCGTTGCTTGCTTCTTCGCCCTAGACATGGCATAATGGCTCAAAGGCGGTGATTTCTATGGAAACCAAAGATATTCTTCTCCAGCTCCGGACTCAGCACGGACTTTCTCAGGATGCGCTGGCAGAACAGATTCATGTGACCCGACAAGCAGTCTCTCGCTGGGAGACCGGAGACACCATTCCCAACACGGAAACGCTCAAGCTTCTCTCCAAGCAGTTCGATGTTTCAATCAACACCCTGCTGGGTGCGCCCCGCACGCTCATCTGTCAATGCTGCGGTATGCCCTTGGAGGATTCCTCCATCAGCCGGGAACCGGATGGCACCTTCAACGAGGATTACTGCAAGTGGTGCTACACGGACGGGAAATTCGTCTACAAAGAGCTGGGCGAGCTGCTGGATTTTTTGGCGTCGCATATGTCCAACGAAAGCTGGTCTCCGGAGCAGGTGCGCACTTACTTTGAAGCACAGCTGCCCAAGTTGAAGCACTGGAGCCAAGAAGAACATTAAAAATGACAGGCACGGTCAACCAGGAGTGTTGACCGTGCTTTTTTCGATTTCCTCTCTTTTCCAATTCGGTTGTGCTGCTTCGGCAACTGTGCTATAATACCGAAGCATTTATTTGACTTTCAAAGGAGACTTCACGTTGAATCATCGCATCACCGTCGCCGGATATCATTTTTCCCTCTTTCGGATGACATTGCCCATGTTTATTGAACTGCTATTGCAGATGCTGGTCGGCAGTATCGACCAGATCATGCTGAGCCAGTATAACGACACTGCTGTGGCCGCCGTTGGCAATGCGAACCAGATTATGACGACCCTCATCCTGAGTTTTAATGTGGTTTGCCTTGCCGCCACCATCATGCTGAGCCAATTTCTGGGGGCACGGGATGAAGCGAAAACGAAACAGATCTACACACTGGCCGTACTGCTGGATCTTACGCTCAGCCTTGTGCTTGGCTTCCTGCTTTTGGTGTTTGCCGATCCGCTGCTTCATCTGATGAAGGTTCCGGCAGATGCTTTGGCTGAAGCGAAAACCTATCTCATCATCACCACATTGACTTTGCCCTGTCAGGCATTGATGCTCACCTTCAGTGCTTTCCTGCGTGCCCACGCCAAAATGCTGGTCATCACCTGCAGCACCGGCGTCATCAACCTCATCAACATCGCCGGAAACATGGCATTGATTTACGGCATCGGCCCCTGCCCCCGTCTTGGCGTGGCTGGCGCCGCCATCTCCACCAGCATTTGCCGCACCATCGGTATGCTGATCGTTATGTTTGCCTTCTTCCGCACCGTTCCCGGCGCCCGCATCAGCTTGAAACTGCTGCGCCCCTTCCCTACCGATATTTTCAAGCGTTTTCTCTCCATCGGTCTGCCTTCCGGCGGCGAAGGACTATCCTACAACCTCTCTCAGTCCGTCAGCCTGATCTTTGTCAATATGTTGGGCACCTATGCCGTCACCACCCGTATGTACACCACGATCTTTGCCCAGATCTGTTATATGCTGGTCAGCGCCGTCAGCGCATCCGCCGCAATCATCATCGGCTACTGCATCGGCGCAAAGGACTACGAGCAGGCCGATCAGATCAACTGGAGAATCATCAAAGAATTCACTCCTATCTCTGTTCTCTTGGCTTTGCTCCTCGCCTTCTTTGCCAAGCCTCTGTTCGGTCTGTTCAGCAGCGATCCTCAGGTAATCGCCTTGGGTCAGCAGGTGCTGTGGATTGAGGTGCTTTTGGAGCTGGGCCGCTGCATCAACATTATCATGGTGCGCTCCCTGCAAGCCGTCGGCGATGTGATGTGTCCTGTGACCGTCGGCATTTGCAGTCAGTGGCTTGTCGGTGTGGGCGTCGCCTATTTCTTCGGCCTTCATTTAGGGATGGGCCTTGCAGGCATCTGGCTGGCCTTCATGCTGGATGAATGTGTGCGCGCCATAATCTTTATTTTCCGCTGGAAACAGGGACGCTGGCGTCAAATGAAAACCATATAATTTACATTTGAGTATGCAAAAAGGACGGCAGTTTCTGCCGTCCTTTTTCCGATTACAGCCGGAGGTCATCCTCCTGCCGCTGCTTTCGGTCCTTTAAGAACCAAGGAATACCAAACCCAAGGCCGCCGCCGGCAGCCAGACCCAACAGGATGAACAGCCACCAGAGGGGGTTCTTTTTGTCTTTCTTCTGTTCCTCTTCCGGTTCCGGGGCTGGTTTTTCCACAATACTGGTGGACAGGTCTGCCGTTTTCGTGTACTCCTGTCCAAAGGCGTCCTCATAGGTGATGGTGACGGTTCCCGTCACCTCGCCCAGCTGGTCTTTACTGACCCGGAGGTTCGTGGGCGCCAGCTTGCTCTCGCCGGCAGGCAGCTCTCCCACAAAGGTGGTGCCGCCGGTGGACAGGCCCTCCACCTGATAGTCCACCCGGCAATTATAGAGGGTGCTTTTGCCGGTGTTCATCAGGTTGACCGAAGTGGTCACCGTATCCTCCTGAAACACCTTCACCGGCAGCGTCGCTCCGTCAAAGGACAGCTCCGCCCCCTGCCGCACATCCAGAATATAGCTGCCCTCGGAACTGAGCCCCAGCGCTTTATTACTGTCATACTGGAAGTGGAAGTTGATTTTCTGCTTCTCTGCCGGAATAGCCGGGTCGGTGTCAAAGTGCAGCTCCAAGGTGGTACTTCCCCCGGCGGCAATGCGCTTGATGGGGATGACATTGCTGCTTTCCCGCAGATTGACCATGAGATTTTCCGGGGTGACCGTCACCAGCAGGTTTTCCACCGACTTGGTGGAAAGGGAGTTCTGTAAGGTCAGTTTCAAAGTGAAGGACTCGCCTGCCATGGCGGCTCCCGGTTCCAGCGTACTGGAGGCGATAAACACCACCGGCTCCGCCGTAGGCTTTTCCGGCTCCGAGATGGCAGGAGGTGCGGGCGGCTCCTCCGACGGTCCGTCAGTGATGGCGACAAACACGGTATAATCCATGGTCACCGGCTGCCCGGCGGAATCATAGGCGGACAGCCGCACCGTTACCGGGTAAGTGCCATTGCTGCGATGGTCCGCAAGGGACACCCGGAAGGACACCAGATACAGCTGCTGGGCTTCCCCACTGTTCTGGGGAACGACCGTTTCCAGCGGAAAGAGCTTTTCGTAGTTTGCCGCCACGAACGGGGTCTCCCCGGTGCCCAAATCCAGTGCCGCTTTCAGCTGATTGTTCCGCAGAGGTTCGTTGCTTTTCAGCGGCAGGACAATTTCAACTGCGCCGTCCTGAATCTTAGGGATATAGCCGTTTTCATAGGCTTTGTCCATACCCTCATAGATGTGTTCGGTGTCGATTTCCAGTGCCGCCGTGGGCGCAGGCTGCTCCGGCTTCTCTTCCTCCGGCACAGGCTCCGTCTGCGCCGAAGTGGATGCTCCTGACTGTGTTTCCGCTGCCCACACGGTACCGGTCAGGCTGAACACCATAACCAACGTCAGAAACAGCGCAATTACCTTTCGATTCATCGCTCTTACAACTCCCTGATATTTTCCACAATGCTCTGGCGGCTGACCTTCTTCACCTGCAGCAGCAGGTTACAGTAGCAGATGCCAAAGATGACCGCAAACAAAATCGGTGCTGGCCAGAGTACAAACTTTCCAATGCTTTCTCCAAAGATACGGAACCAGACAAAGGAACACACAGAGTAACACACAATGCCGATCAGCACGCCCAGAAGCGTCATATAGAGAATCTGGCGCACATAACTGCGGACGATGTCCCGCTTCGTTGCTCCCAAGGCACGCAAGGTGCCAATGGTACGCTTTCCTTCCCGAATCTGGGCGGAAATGGAGTTATTGACCAAGGAAATGGACACCATGCACAGCACCAAAATCAGCGCACAGGAGGTCATCGTTTCCGTCTGGAAGGAGGCAAGGCTCTGTTCCTTCCAAGTATAGTCAGAAAAGACGACCTTGCCCGGGAACACCGCTTCCAGCGCACTCAGCATCTCCATATCCAACTCCGGGGTAACCTCACGGCTCATATTCAGATACAGCTTGGTATAGCCGATCTCCTTGCTGAACCGCTCCATGCCCCCCACTGTGGTATAGAGACACATTGCATTGTCATCGTACCGATCACAGTCGTCCACCGCATGGATAATTGCGCCCACACGGACGGTGCGATCCTGCCGGATGGGCTGACCATCGGCACCCCGAATCAGCATACTGAGGGTCAGGGTATCGCCCACCTTGTACGGGCACTCTGCTTCCGCCAGCAAATCCTTTTGATAATGCTCCTTCTCAACGGGATTCATCTCTTTGATATGTTCCTCTGAAAGGTCCAGCAGGCCCATCGAATATCCATTGCTCACCGGTTTGTAATAGTATCCGATTTTGGTCGGTGCGTTGAGAATAATTTCCTCTCCTGCATTCAGCTTTTCCAAATCAATGGTTCCTTCGATCACACTGGATTTCAGCTTTTCCATCAGATCCTCACTCTTGGCATAAATCGCCGAGGCAAACAATTCCTCCTGATAACCGCCCCACTGACGGACTTCCGCATACCCAGGGTCTGGCTCAGCCTGCATCACCTCATGCAGATTCTCCGGCGTTACATCCAGATGCTTAGATTCTTCCCAGATGACATTGAGGAATCGACTGGCGTCCCATCCGGCATACTGATTCAGTGTAAGATACTCCGGATACTCTCCCGAAATCAGCAAGTTGATATTGGCTCGCTGCACTCCGGACACCTGCTCCACCTCCGGCAGCAGCAGTGCTTCCTGCCGCTGTGTCTCTGGCATCGTATCATTCTTCTCCAAGCGATTTTCAAAGGCATTTCCATCCAGTATCCAGCCATTGAGCGTAACCTCATAATCGGATAGACTCTGGATATTATGAAAGTCCTCTACCCACTGGATGCTCTTTCCTACCGCTACAAAGAGGATGACGGTAGTCAAGGCAAGCATCAGGCTGACTGCCACCTGACGCCCCCGCAGGAACATCATTTTCCGCTTGGCCAGCAGCCGGTCCATCTGAAACACAGGCTGGGAACGAACCTTTTTGTTCTTCATTTTCCGCATCAGCTCGGTATCCCGGATGGCCTGCATGGGCGACACTCTGGACATCATCAACAGAGAAATCAGTGCAGCCAGAACAACCACCACAAAGCTAAAGGCTGCGCCGCCCAACAGGACAGGCAAGCTGGGCAGGAACACAAAGTAGTCGCCCATCCCATCCGCAAACAGCTTGACGCCAAAGTAAGACACGATCACACTGATCGGCGTACAGATGAGGGCGATCAGCACCGCCTCCCGTCCGAACACCTGAATGATCTGTCTGCGGGTGGCTCCCACGGCACGGAGCATACCGATCTGCTTTTTCCGCTCCTTTAAGTTGGATGCAAAGGCATTGGCAATACCGAAACAGGAGAGCAGAGCCATCAAAAAGGACAGAGAAGTCACCAAAGTGACACTATTGCCCACTTTTCTATACAGATTCGTAGAATTAAAGCTGTCCGCATAGGTTTCAATCTGGTTTTCATTATCGACATAGGAAAAGAAGCGGGAATAGGCAGCTTCATCCCTTTCGTGCAGCGATACCAGGGCGATGAGGCTCTCTTTCCCACCCAAGGCCACCTGCTCCTGATCGGACACGAAGGCCGCAGGCACTTCGTCCGCCTGATGGAGTTCTCTAACATCAATCTGCTCATAATTGGATTTGCGATTATCCAAAATACCAACCAGCGTATAGGTCTTTTCCTGCTGCTGGGACAGATACTCCCCTTCGTTGGCTGCCACTTCCTGCAAAGTGATGGTTTCGCCCAGCTGGGTCTGCTCCAAACCCAGCCGCATCAGGGCATTGCGCTCCACGGCAATTTCGCCGGTCTGCTCCGGCATACGCCCCTCCAGCACCTGAGGATAATATACTTCCTCCGCCCGGTCATCCAGCCAGCCCACAGCGGTGCCCTTTTTCTGTGTCTCTGTCCATGCGTAGGAAAGGATGTGTATGTAGCCCGGTGTGCCTTCCAAAAGGCCTTCGGCTTCCATGCCCTCCATGTCGATGTTCTGTGCATCCGTCAGCACCAGTTCCTGCCGTCCCATACGGCGGGTGCGAATTTCCTCTTTGGAGGCTCTGCTGCAGGACAGGAAGAAGGGAACGCCGCTGGAGAAAATCATCGCCAGCACCACGCCAAGCACCAAGGCGATATACTGCTTTTTCCGGTGTTTCAGGTTCCCCATGGCCACGGCGTTGATGGTCAGTTTCTTTGCCATCTTACATCACCCCGTTTTTGGTGTCCCGGACAATTCTGCCGTCTTCCAGCGTCAAAATCCGGTCCGCCTGCTCGGCTACACTCAAATCGTGGGTCACCAGAATCAGTGTGACGCCCAACTCTTTACTGACATATTTCAGCAAGGACATCACTTCCCGTCCGCTCTTGCCGTCCAGATTGCCCGTCGGTTCGTCGGCAAAGAGGATGGAGGGGCGGTTGGCAAGGGCTCGGGCAATGGCAATGCGCTGCTGTTGTCCGCCGGACAGTGCCGAGGGCAGATGATCCAGCCGATCCCGGATGCCCAGCATTTCCACCAGCGTGTCGAGATAGGCTTCATCCGTCTTTTTATGATCCAGCATCACCGGCAGCAGAATATTTTCATAGCCGGTCAACTCCTGCACCAGATTGTAGGACTGGAACACAAAACCAAAGCGTCTGCGGCGCAGAATGGACAGCTGGTTATCCGTATAGGAGGACAGGCTCTTTTCCCCGTAGAGCACTTCGCCGGAGGTGGGATTTTCCAAAGAACTCAGCACATGGAGCAGCGTAGACTTGCCGGAACCGGAGGGGCCTGTGATGGCGCAGAACTCCCCCTGCTCAAACTCCAGTGTCACATCATCCACCGCTTTGACCACACTTTCGCCCGCAATATATTCTTTCGTCAGATTCTGACATGCAATTATGTTCATCTGATTTCACTCCTTCCGTAGTATGGCTTTATTATAAACCGTCAACCTTACATTCCGGTGAAGGCAACCTTACAATTTCGTAAGAAACAAAAAAACAGAGTCCCGAAGGACTCTGTTACAGTTTGAGGTTGGCGTCGATGATCGGGATGCAGAACACCACAGAAAGTCCTTTCGCCCCGTTCCGGACGGAGACGGTTCCATGATGCTTTTCAATGATGACTCGGGTAATGGCAAGGCCGATGCCTGCACTATTGGGGGCAGAATTGGAAGAACGGTGGAACCGCTCGAATAGCTTGGGCAATTCCCCTTCCGCCACGCCGCCGCCGTCATCCTCCACGGTAACACTCACAGAGGTGTCCCCCGTTTCCAACAAAATGTTCACCGTGCCCTCCGGCTCGGTGTGCTCGCAGGAATTCTTCACCAGATTGCCCAGTGCCTCATGGAGCCAGCCCTCGTCCCCACGGATCGTGGCTTCGCCCCGGATGACGATGTGCTTTTGCGGAAACAGCGGCTGAAGTTCTGACTGAATGGAGCGGGCAATCTTCGCCAGATCGCAAGTTTGGAACTCCATCAGATAGGTTTCGCTGCGTATCTTCTCCAGCGTCAGCACATTCTGGATCAGCTGCTCCATTTTCTCGATGAGCACCAGCTCTTTCTCCGTGTGAGCATTGGGTGCGGCGGCGTGCTCCATTTCGCAGTAGAGCCGCAGCCCCGCCAGCGGAGTTTTCAGCTGATGGGAGATGTCCGACAGGAACTCGGTGTTGCTCTTTGCCTCCTGCCGGGTGGACTCCCGTTCTTGCAGCAGCCGGTGTTCCAGCTCGCAGATGTTGGTCTGCAAATGTCCCACCGCACCGTCCTCGGTACTCAGCTCCGTCTGGGTGCCATCCAACAGGAAGGTGTCGATGCTCTCGGTGAGCGACTCCACCTTTTTCCGCTGGCGGATACAGTAGAACACCAGCGCTCCAATCACCACTAGCAGGGCGAAAATGATGGCTTCTCTCATACCGTTTCGTCCTCCCAGCGATAGCCGGCACCCCGGACCGTGACGATGTGACCGGCTCCGATTTTTTCCCGGAGACGGCTGATGTGGACGGACAGGGTGTTGTCATCGATAAAGTTTCCATCACAGTCCCAGATTCGCTCCAGCAAGGCATTTCGGGTGACAATGCCGCCCCGGTTGGAAATCAGAGTGTTCAGAATCTGAAACTCAGTTGGAGTCAGGGCGATGGCTTCTCCGTCCTTGGTGACGCTCATGGCGGTGAGGTCCAGATAGAAGTTCTTCCGGCGGAACTCGGTGGTTCTCCGTCTGCGCAGCAATACCCGGACACGAGAAAGAAATTCCTGCATTTTGAAGGGCTTGGTCACATAGTCATCCGCTCCGGCATCCAGGCCACGGACGATCTGGTACTCTTCGTCGCAGGCGGTCAGGAACAGGATGGGCACATCACTTCCCTGTCCGCGCAGCTCGGTGCAAAGTTCCAGCCCGTTGCCATCCGGCAGCATGACATCTAAAATCAGCAGGTCAAAGCTGTGTTGTTCCAGCAGCTTCCGCCCCTCCTGACAGCTTGCAGCGCTGTGCACCTGATACTGCTCCTTTTCCAGCAGCTCACACAGCCCCTCCCGGAGGAAAAAGTCATCCTCCAGCAGCATAATTTCCGCTCTCATCTGCTTCACGCTCCCCTGATTTGTTTCTTTTATTATATCGGAAAGCGATGCTCCGTCAAGTCGGTGGTGTTTCAGAGCTGCAAAACACCCGGCAGAAAAAGGCCGAAAAATTTTTGAATCAGACAAAAATCTGATGCTATACGCCGGTTGTTTCTTGTGATAGAATGAAGTCAGAGTACCCAAATCGGAGGTTCCCGGAGGAACTTCCCCATCTTTCTGAAATGCAAGGTGAACTATATGGAAAAAATATTCTTTCGGTTTTATTTTATCATTCCACTGATTCTGATCTCCGTTACTGTGGGACTGCTGATCAACTGGCGAAAGAAAAAGAACCGCTATGCAGAGTGTACCGGCAAGATCATCGATTTTTACGAAACTACATCCTCCTTTGGCCATGATTTGGGCAAATCCAAGCGGTTTTCTCCTGTTGTGCGATACATAGTCAATGGGCGGGATTTTGAATTCATCAGCGGATACGGCGCCACTTCGATGAAGATTGGTGATGATTTGCCGGTTCTATACGACCCTAACGACTGGGCGAAAGCGCACATCAAGACCGGCCTCTATGTGGCTCCCCTCATTACTGGCATTCTGAGCGTGTTCTCTCTGATTCCTCAGATTATCTTCATTATTCTGAAATGCAAGGGAATCATAACCTATTAAGGTTTCCCGTTCAAATCATAGGATATAACCCCACCATGCAGGGATTTTCCCTTGCACGGTGGGGTTTGCTGTTTGCCGTCTCGAGACAGGGATTGTGTCCGCCGATTCTACAAAAAGCTACAAGTCCTGATCGTATTTCGAAAAAAGCAAAACTTGTGATTTCCGTGGTAGTTCCTGTTCCTTCCAGTGATTCCTATCAGCGGTTTTTTGCCTGTTTTGCGTCCACTTTTGCATTTTGGAGAGAATTTGGGAGAGACATTTTACCCTTGCTGCAAGCGGGTTTTCAGCCCTTTTGAAATCTAATTGGAGAGAAATTGACCCTCTCCGGAAAGGAAATTCCATGAAAAAACATGACTTGAAGGCCATCTGCGACCAGATGTTTGCCGATTATCCTGACATCGTAACCGTTAAACAGGTACAAAATATGCTTGGATGCAGTAGAACCTTTGTGTACGGACTGATCGATGAGGGCGAACTTCCTGCCCTCCAGATCGG
>JAHHSJ010000062.1 GCA_020025295.1 Oscillospiraceae bacterium
CTATTCTATGAATTAGCTTTTTCTCAGGGATTGTGCTTTCCTCAGTTACAATTCCGCACAGATTTTAGTTTACATAACACATTTGACTGAAACAAAAAACAGGGCTTACCTCTGCCCACATTCATTTTCCTTGTTTTGCTTTTTTCTCTCTTCAAAGTCCTTTTTGGCAAGCAAACTCAGGTGGATTGTTTGGAACGGGAATCGAAACGATGAGGAAATACAAAACCAAGGATACTCGGATCATTCGTCCCTTTCTGTGAGACTCGATCTCTTATGTATCCGTACGCAAAAACCGTCCTGTTCGGTTTCTTGAGAGACCATACAACCGCAGAATTTCAGCAGATTGACGTAATCTGCGGTTCAAGGTTTTGGTCAGCATAAACCGATCTGTTGTGCGGTTTGATCGATCACTTTCCCTAAGAAACTGCTGCGCAGCTCCCTACGCCTTTTTATCATAAATTGACACGCTTGATTCTATCATACTTTATTATTACTATACACCTTGTATTTTCAAAATGCAATTTCTATTAGCTCGAACGAAAACTTTTTCACTCAATTTTTACTTTACATAAATATCGACAAAAACTTACATCGCAGCAGATGTTGACATCACAACAAGTTTGTGTTACAATGCCCAACAAGTTGCGTTGTCAACATCTTAGTTTCAGGAGGGATTCCGCCATGTCCACACGATATGAATACTTTTCCACCTCAATTTCTGCCATTTACCACTACATTCAGAAGATTGAGCGGAGTGAGATGGAGAAGTACGGATTAAAGGGCAGCTTTGCTCCGTATTTGCTGGTGATGACCCGTTTTCCTGACGGCATCACCGCCGCAGAACTCTGCGATGTCTGTGACAAGGACAAAGGAGCAGTGTCCCGAGCCCTCAATGAACTGGAACAAAAAGGGCTGGTTCTCCGGCAGTCCGGCGAGGTGTCCCACTATCGTGCCCCCATCCGACTGACCGAAAAAGGAAAAGAAGCTGCCAAATTTGTCAGCCAGCGTTCCACTCTGGCCGTGGAACTTGCCGGAAACGGGCTGACGGATGCAGATCGCCAGAGCTTTTATGCGACTCTGGAGCTGATTGCTTCCAATCTTCACTCCATGTCGAAGGAAGGTCTCCCTGCCTCGGAGTGACTGTTTCCCCGGCGCTTTCAGAACATGATTCCAGTCTTTCCTTACGGAACAACCAAATCAGATAGGAGTTTTTTATGAGTATTCGTTTTATCCTTGACTCCACCGCAGATATGCCTGAGGAGTTCAAACAGAAGTTTACCATTATTCCCCTCACCGTCACGTTCGGCACGGAAGAGTATTCCGACGGCGTGAACATCACCAATCGTACATTTTACGAAAAGCTGGTGGAAAGCGATGTACTTCCCACCACCAGCCAGCCCACGCCGGCCGCCTTTGCCAAGGCTTATCAGGAGGCGCTGGACGCCGGGGATGAAGTGATCGTACTGACCCTGTCCTCCAAGCTGTCCGGCACATACCAGAGTGCCTGCATTGCCGCTCAGGAGTTCCCGGAGCATGTGACGGTGATCGACTCCCAGAATGTCACCGTCGGCACCACGATTCTGGCGCTGGAGGGACTTCGTTTAGCTGAGGAAGGCAAGAGCGTAAAGGAAATCACCGACACGCTGATGGCTCTCCGAACTCGTGTACATCTGCTGGCGATGGTCGACACGCTGGAATACCTCAAAAAGGGCGGCCGTATCTCTTCCACTATGGCTCTGGCCGGAACCCTGCTCTCCATTAAACCGGTTTTGGGCATTGTAGACGGCGAAATCACCATACTGGGCAAAGCACGGGGCTCCAAGCAGGGCAACAACCTGCTGGTGAAGGAAATCCAGAGTGCCGGCGGCGTGGACTTCTCCATGCCGGTGATGCTGGGCTACACCGGACTCAGCGACACTCTGCTTCAGAAATACATTTCCGACAGTGCTGAGCTGTGGGCGGAAAGTCCCACTCCCCTCCAGTACACTCTGGTGGGCAGCACCGTCGGCACTCATGTGGGTCCCGGCGCCATTGCTGCTGCCTTTTTCAGCAAGAACTGATACAAACAAGAAAGCCGACTGTCTGCTGTCAGACAGTCGGCTTTCTTGTTGTCAGGTCAACTGAGGGGCTTCGCTTTTCGCAACATCACAGCATCCTCGCAATGCGAAACGCTGTATCTTTCAGTTCAGATTTTTCATGATTTCGTCTACGGTTGCCTCCGGGGTGGAAAACTGTTCGATCACATAGTCCGCCGCCAGTTCATAGAGCGGCGCACGCTGCCGGAACCGTTCTACAAACGCTTCCGGTCCTTGCTGTGCCAGCGGACGATGCTCCATAGAACCGGTCTGATAAATTTCTTCCGGGTCCCGCTTGAGCCAAAAAACAATGCCGTTTTTCTTCAGCAGCTCCCGATTCTCCTCTCTCAGGGGAAGTCCGCCGCCAGTGGCGACAATGAGATTCTGCTCCTCGGCAAGCTGCCGGCACAGCTGGGTCTCCAAATCACGGAAATACGCTTCGCCCTCGGCTGCAAATAGCTCCGGGATGCTTCGTCCCGTCTGTTCTTCGATCATGGTATCGGTATCCACCACGGTTCGGCCCAGCCGTTTGCCCAACAAAGCGGCACAGGTAGACTTTCCGCAGCCCATCATGCCGATGAGTACAATATGTTTCATCGTTGTCACTCCAGATTGGTCGCAAAGTTGCCGAATACACGGAAATCCACCGTAGACTGGGTCAACTCCCGCAAAATGCCGGGCATTTCTGCTTCCAACAAATCTCCCGTAAACTCCACAAAGAACATATACTCAAAATTATGTCCCTGCATCGGTCTGGACTCCAGCCGCATCAGGTTCAATCCATGGGCGGCAAAAATCGTCAGCACTTCGTGGAGTGAGCCGCTCTGATGAGGGACACAGAAACAAGCAGAAATCTTATCTCTTCCCTCTCGCAGCTCCATCTTGGGCGACACCACTACAAACCGGGTGGTATTCTCCAGATTGTCATTGATGCCCTCGGCCAGAATTTCCAATCCGTACAACTCTGCACTGCGCTTACTGCAAATGGCAGCCTTGGTGCGGTCGTTACCGTCCGCCACCATCCGAGCACTTCCTGCGGTGTCGTCCTGAGGGATGCGTTTCCAATCCGGGTGCTGACCTAAAAAGCCCTCACACTGGAACAGTCCCTGCTCATGGGAATAGACGCTGCGGATATTCTCCATCCGGCTGCCGGGCAGGCCCATCAGGCAATGAGTCACCTTCACGGTAACCTCCCCCACCATATAACATTCATACTCAGAAAGCAGGTCATAGACCTGTCGGATTGCTCCGGTGGAGGTGTTCTCAATGGGCAGCACGCCATAATCTGCCGCTCCGCTTTTGATTGCAGCAAAAACATCGTGAAACTGCTGCAGTCCCTCCGTTTTCACATCAGAACCGAAAAACCGGATGGCTGCCATCTCACTGTATGCGCCCGGTTCGCCCTGATAGACCACCCGGGGACACGAAACCGGCTGGCGCACACCGTGCAGAGCCGCTTCAATGCGGCGATCGTCCTCAGAACCGCACTCTTCCACCAACGCCCGCTGCTGACGGCGAGAAATCGCCATAATGGAATGATACAGCAGAGAAACATCGGTTTTCAGGCTGGGATCGGTCAGGCATTCGATTTTCTTACCAATGACTTCCCGCTCCCGTCCGGCGTCCAGCACCGGCATACCGACCTTCTGCTTATAGTGTCCCACCTGCTCCGTCACCGCCATGCGCTGCTCAAACAGCGCCACGATCTGTCGGTCGATCTCGTCAATTGAGGAGCGAAGCTGATCTAATTCACTCACAGTCGGATCACTCCTTCCAACAGCTGACACACAGCCAAGGCTGTGGCGGCTTCTACCACGGGAACCGCACGCTGTACCACGCAGGGGTCATGCCGTCCCTTGATTTCCAAAGTGGTTTCCTCCCCTGTACGCAAATCCAGCGTCTGCTGGGGCTTGGCAATGGAGGGCGTCGGGCGCATAGTCACAGAGAACACCACCGGCATACCGTTGGTGATTCCGCCATTGACACCGCCGTTCCAATTGGTCTTGGTTTCCACTTTGCCGTTTCTCATCCGGAACGCATCGTTATATTCACTGCCCAGACACTCCGCGCAGGCATCTCCCAATCCGAAGGAGACTCCTTTCACCGCAGGAATGGCAAACATATGGCTTGCAATAATGCCTTCCACATTCTCTCCAAAGTCCGGGCTGCCGATACCAGCAGGAACCCCCAGCACGGCACACTCGATGACGCCGCCAATGCTGTCGCACTGTGCTTTCGCCGCAAGGATGCTCTGCTCCATCACAACGCTGTCCTGAAGCGCCGGCACCGACATGGACGCCAGCTCGTGAAAGAGCTCCGGAGACAGGCGGTCTGTTTCCGACACAAAAGAGGGATCTCTGCCCTCTCCCAGCTTGAGGATATGGGCTCCGACGAAGATTCCATGGCTGGCCAGAATTTGCTTAGCCACTGCTCCGGCAAACACCAGCGGTGCTGTCAATCGCCCGGAAAAATGACCTCCGCCCCGGGGGTCATTGCATCCGCCGTACCGCACTCGACCGGAGTAGTCGGCATGACCGGGGCGAGGAATGTCCTTTAATGAGGCATAGTCCCCGGAATGGGCATTTTCATTATAAATCACCGCACACAACGGGGTGCCGGTGGTTTTACCCTCGTACAGGCCGGACAAAATCTGGGGAATATCTGACTCCTTCCGGGCAGTAGACATCGGATTTCTGCCCGGTGCTCTCCGAGCCATCTCAAAGGCGATTTGGTCCAGATTCAGTTCCACACCAGAGGGCAGGTCCTCCAGCACCACACCAATGGCAGGTCCGTGGGACTCTCCGAAAATTGTATGCCGCATCCCTCATCCAATCCTTTCTATCTTACCGCCCAGGGTTACATAATCCTCCCAAAAATCAGGATAGGATTTTTCTACACATTCCGCTCCCCGGAGTACAAGTTCGCCTGTCGCCCGGGTGGCTGCAATCGCCAGCATCATGGCGATACGGTGGTCATTGCAACCGGAAACAGTTCCGCCGGAAATCGACGGGACGCCGAAAATTTCCAAGCTATCCTCTCTCTCAGTAATCTGACAGCCCAAACAGTTCAGCTGCTGCGTGACCGTATGGAGCCGATCACTTTCCTTGATCCGAAGCCGGGCCGCTCCGATGATTTTGGTACACGCTCCCGTCCGAAATGCAGCTGCAACCGCCAGTGGCGGCACCAAATCCGGACATTCCCGCACATCGAGTGTGACCGTCCCCGGCTGTTTCAACTGTTCCATCTGCTCCAGAATGACCCGATCTCCCTGCTTGGAATCGGGGCTCATCCCCTCCACGGTGACCGGGTTCCCAAGCAGAGCGGCGGCATAATAGAAGGCCGCCTGAGAGTAGTCTGGCTCTACCCGGCAGGAAATGGGGCAATACCTCTGATTACCCGGAATCTTCCATCCCTTGGATGTCGGTTTCACTGCAACACCGAACTGACGAAGGGCATCCAGCGTCATATCCACATAACCGGAGGACTCCAATTCAGTCGTTAACATAAGTTCAGAATCATCGTTCAGCAGCGGAAGCGCATAGAGCAGCCCGGTGATGAACTGGGAGGACACATTTCCCGGCAGGTAATAGATGCCGGGCGTCAGCTGTCCCTCCACACGCAGCATTCCCTGCTCTCGGACGAAGGCAATTCCCTTCTCCCCGAACAGCGTTTCATACGGCCCGAGCGGACGCTCCATCAGCCGCTCCGCTCCGGTGAACACTCCGCCTCCGGCAACCGCCAGAGCCACCGGAATGAGGAAGCGAAGCGTAGAACCGGACGCACCGCAATCCAGCCGGGGCAGCTCGGTTTGCCGAGTGCCAAGTTCCGGTACACCGCTGATATTCGAGCCATCCTCGGAAATGGATGCACCTAGAGCACGCATACAACGCATGGTGGCGGAAATATCCTGAGAGAGTGCGACCTGTTCCAGCTGACTCTCTCCGTTGGCCAGCGCGGCTCCAATCATCAGCCGATGGGCCTGACTTTTGGACGGCGGCGGCTGAATCGCCCCGGACAACCGGTGTGGTTTGATTTTAAGCTCCATACCCTTCTCCCAACAATGCAAACAAACGCTGCTTCTTCACTTTGACGGCTTTTGCGGCACCCATCTCCTCCAGCAGGATGAGATGGATCTCGTCGCCTTCGCCCTTTTTATCCAGACCGATAGCGCCACGATAGGCATCCATGGTACATGCAATCTTCTCCGGCAGAGCATAGCAGCGTACCGCTTCCCGCACTTCCTGTGCCACGGTCGGCGGAGTGACTCCCATCTGCACACCCAATTCTGCCGCAGCCACCATACCGGCAGCTACTGCCTGTCCATGGGTATAGGTTTCGTAATGATAGGCCTGCTCATAGGCATGGCCCAGCGTATGGCCGAAATTGAGCAGCATACGAAGGCCCGTATCCCGCTCATCCTGAAGGACAACATCCGCTTTCATGGAGCAGCAGGAAAAAAGCACCTGCTCAATATGCTCCATGACGCCTTTCCTTCCGCCGCAATCCATCAGCAGGTGGAAAAAATCTGCATCCATGATACAGCCGTACTTAATGACCTCTGCCATGCCGTCATGGAAAATAGCATCAGACAGGGTCGTAAGGCAGTTGGGGTCCATCAGCACCAGCTTTGGCTGCCAGAAGGCCCCCACCAGATTTTTGCCGGAAGGCAAATCCACTGCCACCTTGCCTCCCACGGAGGAGTCCACCTGAGCCAGAAGTGTGGTGGGGATTTGCACAAAATCCACGCCACGGAGGATGGTTGATGCGGCAAAGCCGGTCAAATCTCCCACCACGCCGCCGCCCAAGGCAACCACAGCATCGGAACGAGTCAGTCCAAAGTCCATAAATTCCTCGTAGAGATGCATCAGCATATCCATGGACTTAGACGCTTCCCCGGCCGGAATCACCGTCCGATGCACGGTAAATCCGGACTGCTCTAAGCTCTTCTGCACCATATCTCCATACAGTGGGGCGACATTACTGTCCGTCACCAGTGCCAGCTTCTTCGCCTTGGGCAGCACGCCCCGGCACCGGGTTCCTGCTTCCTTCAGAATGCCGTGCCCAATGCAAATGTCATAGGCTCTTCCGGGCAGCGGCACATTCAGCGTTACCATGGTTCACACCTCTTTTAGTGTACAATCGTTTTTCCGGTGATCTGGGTCAATGCTTCGACCTTCTGCATCAAGCCACCGAACTGGCTGGGGGTGATGCACTGCTGTCCGTCGCACTTGGCGTGCTTGGGATCATTATGCACCTCGATAATCAGTCCGTCTGCTCCGGCAGCCACCGCTGCCATTGCCAGCGGCTCCACCAGCCACGCATATCCGCCGGAATGGCTGGGATCCACCACAATCGGCAGGTGGCTCATCCGCTTGATGGCAGGAATGGCTGCCACATCCAGTGTATTCCGGGTATAGGTTTCAAAGGTGCGGACGCCCCGCTCACAGAGGATGACATTCTCATTGCCGCCGGCCATGATATACTCCGCCGACATGATCCATTCCTCGTAGGTATTGGCAAGGCCACGCTTGAGCAGGACGGGCTTGGACATCTTGCCCACTTCCTTCAGCAGTTCAAAGTTCTGCATATTCCGAGCACCGATCTGGACCAAGTCCACCTTTTCCTCGAAAAGCTCACAGTAGTAAGGGCTCATCAGCTCCGTAACGATGGGCATGCCGGTGGCCTGCTTGGCCTCCATCAGCAAATCCAGACCTTCCACGCCCATGCCTTGGAAGGAATAGGGCGAAGTGCGGGGTTTGAACGCACCACCACGCAGCATGGCAGCGCCGTAGCCCTTCACTTCCCGGGCAATGGAGGTGATCTGCTCCCGGCTCTCCACGGAACAGGGACCGGCCATCACGGCAAAATTGCCGCCGCCCACCTTGATTCCATTCACATTCACCACGGAGTCTTCCGGGTGGAATTTGCGGTTGGCCTTCTTATAAGGCTCCTGCACACGCATCACACGCTCCACATGCTCGTTGCGCATGATTTCATTTTCACTGACATGGGTAGTATCGCCGATCAGGCCCAAGACAGAACAGCCGACACCCTTGGTGACGCCCACCTTCAGATCCATTGCTTCAAATTTTTCCGCTAACTTCCGGATCTCCTCGGGTTGAGTGCCGGGCTTCATAATCACAACCATATTGATCCTCCTTACTGGATACGAAAAAAGACCCATTGACAAAATCAATGAGCCTACATTCTGCTATTCCCCCTGTTCCGGGGGCCTCATTCATTTTGTCTTAATTTATTCCATCAAAAGAAAACCGGTACTCAAAAAATCGAGTCCAGCCATAAAAGGCAGAATAAACTTCAATCGAATGAACAGAATGCATCATAACAATCCCTCGCTTTAAAGTGTTGAATTCATTATAGCAAGTCTGTCCAAAATTGCAACACCTTTTTTTCATTTTGTCAATGTATCCGCTTTTGCAAATCGAATTGACACCGGCATTGGTTATTCTTTATAATAACATATAGAGTTCAATCGAGAAAGGATGTATTTCCGATGTTTCCTCGTTCCAGTGGTATTTTACTTCATCTGACCAGCCTGCCCGGCCCTTACGGCATTGGCACGATGGGTCGCTATGCCAAGGGCTTTGTGGATTTTCTCCAGCAGTCCGGTCAGAGTTACTGGCAAATCCTCCCTCTGGTCGTCACCGGGGAGGGCAATTCTCCCTATATGTCCACCTCTTCCGCCGCAGGCAACCCTTGGCTCATTGACTTGGAGCTTCTGTTCGACGACGGTCTGCTGACGCAGGAAGAGCTGGCCTCCGCTCAAAAAGACAATCCGGACCGGGTCGATTTTGACTTTTTGGCCGAAACCCGGATTCCCCTGCTGGCCAAGGCCTTCTCCCGACTCAATGAGCAGCAGCTGGCCGAGGTTGAGGCGTTTCTGGAGCAGCAGAAGGACTGGCTGCCGGACTATGCCCTGTTCATGGCCTGCCATGAGTATTTCGGCCTGCCCTTCTATGATTGGCCGGATCAGGGACTGGTGCATCGCACCAAGAGCGCCCTCACCCGCTATCGCAAGAAATTCAAGCAGGAAATCCGTTTCCACGCCTTTTTACAGTACACCTTCTTCCATCAGTGGCACGCACTGAAGGATTACGCCAACCAGAACGGCATTCAGATCATCGGCGACATCCCCTTCTATGTGTCCGGGGATTCCGTGGATGTGTGGGTGCATCCGGAGCTGTTTCAGGTAGGGCAGGACTGCCACGCCAAGCTGATGGCCGGTGTACCTCCTGACCTCTTTACCGACGAAGGGCAGTTCTGGGGAAATCCCCTCTACAACTGGGACGCACATGAGAAGAACGGCTATCAGTGGTGGTGCAATCGTATTCGCCAGTCCATGATGTTCTACGATGTGATCCGCATTGACCACTTCCGTGGGTTTGACTCCTACTGGGAGATTCCGGCAGAGGCTGAATCTGCCAAGGAGGGCTGCTGGAGAGAAGGCCCCGGCATGAAACTGATGGACACGATTCGAAAAGAGCTTCCCAACGCCGTCTTTATTGCCGAGGATTTGGGTGATCTCACTCCGTCCGCCTATCAGTTCATTCGGGATTCCAAGCTGCCCGGTATGCGGGTACTGGTGGATGCATTCAACGATATGAATGGCAACTCCTCCTTCCTTCCCCATCGGTGCGTGCCCGACTCCGTCATGTACACCGGAACCCACGACACCCCCACCTTTATGGAATGGTTCGGCACCAAGGCCTCTTACGAGCAGCGCATATACGCAAAGGATTATCTCCGCCTGGCTGAGGATGTGGGTTACAGCTGGGGCGTGATTGCCGGAGCATGGAGCAGCGTATGCGCTCTGGCTATTGCTCCTTTCCAAGATGTACTGGGTTTGGGCGGTGACGCCCGGATGAACACTCCCGGCACTGTCGGCCCTCAAAACTGGAGCTGGCGTGTTCGCAAGGAGGCATTCAACGCCGAGGTAGCAAGCCGCCTTTCTCGCCTGACTTGGCTGTACGGCCGCAGACACTGACAAAAACAGCAAACACCGCAGAAAGCAAATGCTTTCTGCGGTGTTTTTGTCTTTTAGGT
>JAHHSJ010000063.1 GCA_020025295.1 Oscillospiraceae bacterium
GGGCAAGGTTCATAACCTCCTGCAAGCTGAATTCCGGGTAGACCAGCAGTGCGATTTTCTTCATTGTCAGCCCTCCTTTGTGGTTTGCGTCGTTTTGTGCGTCTATACGCCTAGTTTACCTGAGTTTTCTGGGAAAAGCGAGCACTTTTTCGTCGGTGCTAAAAACGCACCGCATGAACTTGCCCTGTTCTGCTGAGGGAGCGAGGCAGGTCGAAGCATCTGGCGGCAAAGATTCTTCGCTGACGCTCAGAATGACAAGGGGAACCGCACAGAATGACAGGAGGGACGCACCGCATGAACTTGCCGTGTCCTGCCGAGGGAGCGCAGCGAGTCGAAGCAGCTTCTGGCAGTAAAGATTCTTCGCTGACGCTCAGAATGACAGGGAGGACGCTCAGAATGACAAGGGGGACGCTCGGAATGACAAGGGGGACGCTCGGAATGACAAGGGGGACGCTCGGAATGACCTTGCTCTGTCATGCTGAGGGAGCGCAGCGAGTCGAAGCAGCTTCTGGCAGCAAAGATTCTTCGCTGGCGCTCAGAATGACAAGAGGGAACCGCTCAGAATGACAGGGAGGACGCACGGAATGACAGTTGGGACGCACAAAAGGACAGGAAACGGGCGAAAATGCGTCTCTGCGGCTCCATTCTGCGTCTGCCCACAGGCAGCGGAAAGCCCCCTTTACGGGAGTAAAAAAATCAGGCATCGGAGAACTCCGATGCCTGATTGTGGGATTTGTTGTGGAAAACTTACTTCTTTACATCCTTGACGGCTTCCACGATGCCATCGGCCAGACCGGCCAGACCCTGAATCTCGCTGGGAATGATGATCTTGGTGGCCTTGCCGTCGGCAGCGGCGGCGAAGGCGTCCAGACTCTTCAGCTGGATGACGGCATTGCTGGGGTTGGCAGCGGTCAGCAGACGCAGGCCTTCGGCTTCTGCTTCCTTGACCTTCAGGATGGCAGCGGCCTTAGCCTCAGCCTCCATGATGGCAGCTTCCTTGGCGGCCTGAGCACGGAGAATGACGCTCTGGCGCTCGCCTTCGGCCACCAAAATCTGGCTCTGCTTCTGGCCTTCGGCCTGCAGCAGGGTCTCACGGCGCTCACGCTCCGCCTTCATCTGACGCTCCATGGCGTCCTGAATCTCTCTGGGCGGGATGATGTTCTTCAGCTCCACACGGTTGACACGGATGCCCCAAGGGTCGGTGGCTTCGTCCAGAATGGAGCGCATCTTGGCGTTGATCAGGTCACGGCTGGTCAGGGACTGGTCCAGCTCCAGCTCACCGATCAGGTTACGCAGGGTGGTGGCGGTGAGGTTCTCAATGGCGGGCATGGGATGCTCCACGCCGTACATATACAGCTTGGGATCGGTGATCTCCATGAACACGACGGTGTCGATCTGCATGGTGACATTGTCCTTGGTGATAACGGGCTGGGGAGCGAAGTCCACCACCTGCTCCTTCAGGGAGATGGGACGGGAGCAGCGGTCCACGAAGGGCAGGCGGAAGTGAACGCCGACGCCCCACACATCGTGGAATGCGCCCAGACGCTCCACCACATAAGCCTGGCTCTGGTGGACGATTTTGGTGCATCGAGCAATGAACAGGATGACCAAGACGATCAGAACGGTGAAGAAAATCAGCATAGATAAAAACTCCTCTCTGTTATTCCGCGTGGGACGCAGGACGGACGATGGCCTTCACGCCTTCCAGACGGACGACGGTGACCAGAGTGCCTTCTTCCAAAGCGACGGTGTCATCCTCGCTCCGGGCGGTCCAGACCTGCCCCTTGATTTTTACCTGACCGACCGCTTTGACATTATCCACCGTCTGAGTGACGGTAGCGGCAGCGCCAATGAGCTGATCGGCATTGGTGGGGACGGTGTGGGGATTGATGTGTTTTTTCACCAGCGGACGCAGCAGCAGCACCGAGATCAGGCTCACGATCAAAAAGACCACGACCTGAGCCGTCAGGTTGTCTGTGAACAGCGCCACCAGCATGGCGGCAAAGGAACCGATGGCAAACCATACAGTGTCGATGGTGGTTGCAGAAATCCACTCGATGAGGGAGAAAAGCAGCACACCTGCCAGCCAGAAGTAAACAACTAGGGACATGGATACACCTCCTTTGGGTTGCTTGCCCACATTGTAGCAGGATTCGATGGGATTGTCTACGAAACAATTGCACTTTTTGGCATAATTGGTTATACTTAGCCTATTAAGAATTTACGAAGAAAACGGGAAAGGTTTTACCTATGGAACAGTTGAAATTTGTGGTTCCCTGCCTGATGGGACTGGAAAAGATTGTATCGGACGAGTTGAAGCGGCTGGGCGCCTCCGAGGTGCGGGCGGACAACGGTCATGTGACCTGCCTTGGCACACTGGCGGACATTCCCCGCTTCAACCTGTGGCTGCGCTGCGGCGCCCGGGTCCAGCTGGTGCTGGCGGAGTTCGAGGCACGCAGCTTTGAGGAGCTGTTTCAGGGGGTCAAGAAGATCGACTGGGAGGATTGGATCGCTCAGGACGGCGAGTTCCCGGTGAAGGGCTACTCCATCTCCTCTCAGCTCCACAGTGTGCCTGCCTGCCAGTCCATCATTAAAAAGGCAGTCAGCCAGCACCTTTCCGAGGCCTACGGCATGGAGTGGCTGCCGGAAACCGGCTACCGCACCCAGATTCAGTTCTCTATTTTGAAGGATCATGTGTCCATTATGCTGGACACCTCCGGCGAGGGCCTGTATAAGCGTGGCTACCGGGCCGTGGGCGTGGAGGCTCCGCTCCGGGAAACGCTGGCGGCGGCACTGGTCATTCTGAGCCGCTACAAGGGACTGGACCCCTTCCGGGACCCCTTCTGCGGCAGCGGCACCATCGCCATCGAGGCGGCGCTGATCGCCCAGAACCGTGCTCCCGGTCTGAACCGCAGCTTTGCGGCCCAGAAGTGGGACACCATCCCCTCCAAGTACTGGATGGATGCAGTGGAGGAGGCCCTCGACAAGCAGTTCCACGGCAAGTACGACATCTGGGGCGGCGACATTGACCCTCATGCGGTGGAGATTGCCCGAGCCAATGCGGAAAAGGCAGAGGTGGAGGACATCGTCCGCTTTGATGTGGCCAACGCCATGGACTTCCACGGGGAGGGCAAGTACGGTCGTCTGGTGACCAATCCCCCCTACGGCGAGCGGCTTCTGGAGAAGAAGGAGGCCGGTGCGCTTTACCGCCAGTTCGGTCAGGTGGTCAAGCGGATGCCTCCGGATTGGAGAGTGAGCATTCTCTCCAGCCATACGGAGTTTGAGGACTGCCTCGGCATGAAGGCGGTCAAAAAGCGCAAGCTCTATAACGGTATGCTGAAGTGCGACTTGTTTATGTACGGCAAGGTTTGATCGAACGATAAGAACACCACAGTTCGTCCCCCTCATTTGCAGGCCGCAGTGAGGGGGATGTTTGTCATTGGAGCAAAAAAAGCACCCCGGACGGCATTCGTCCGAGGTGCTTGGAATATCGGTCGCTCAGTAGCGGCGCTGCAAACCGATCACCTTGCCCAAAATCCGGGCAAAGGTGCCGTCGATGGGCTGGTACTCCGGGTTTTCCGGCAGCAGCCAGATGTGACCGTTTTTCCGGGAGAAGCGCTTGCAGGTAGCTTCATCCCCGATGAGGGCGATCACGATGTCCCCGTTGCCGCAGGTTTCCTGACGGCGGACGATCACCAGATCGTCGGGCAGGATGCCAATGCCGATCATACTTTCCCCTCGGATACGCAGGGCAAAGCAGGCCTCTCCATGGGTTTCAAAGGGGATGTACTCCTCCACCAGCTCTTCGGCGAGGATGGGCGCACCGGCGGCGACATTGCCCAGCACCGGGATGCGGTCCTCATCGGATACGGGAGGTTCCTCTCTGGGATGGACGGCGGTGATGGCACGGGTCTTGCCGGCGCCACGGGAAATGACCCCGGCCTCCTCCAGACTTTTCAGGTGGAAGTGGACGGTGGAGGGACTTTTCAGCCCCACGGCCTCGGCGATTTCACGCACGGAAGGCGGATATCCGTTTTCACGGGTAAAAGAGAGAATGAAGTCATAAATCCGCTCCTGCTTGGGTGACAGCTGATTCATATGTGCTCCCTCCTGACTACGATGGTTTTTCTGTATCATACCATACAAATCAGGGAAATGCAAACATTTGTTCTATTTTTTTGCGTCGGGAAGGGGAAACTTGTCCCGCTGAACGGGGTTTTTGCAAGATAGAAGTGCGCCGACCGGGCGCACAGCGCCTGCCGCCGGGCGAGTGGACGGCAGGAAAAGGAGAGAAGCTATGATAAAACGCATTTTTTCATTTGCGGGCGAATATAAGCGCCATGTGTTTCTCAGCCCTCTGTTTGTGGTGCTGGAAACCATCTGCGAGCTGCTGCTGCCGCTGCTGATGGCGAAGATCATCGACGAGGGCATTCGGAATCCGGACCTCCACGCCGGAATGGGCGTAGTGCTGCGGATGGGCGGCTGGATGGTGGTGCTGGCGGGAATTTCGCTGGTGCTGGGCATCGGAGCGGCTCGGAGTATGTCCATTGCCTCCAACGGGGTGGGCTACAACCTGCGCCGGGCGGAGTTTGAGCAAATCAGCAAGTTTTCCTTCGGTGACATTGACCGGTTTTCCACCGGCAGCCTGATTACCCGGCTGACCAACGATGTGACCAACATCCAGAACTTCGTCACCATCTGCGTGCGGATGCTGTTCCGCTGTCTGAGCCAGCTGGTGGTAGCGCTGGTGGTGGTGTTCCGGCTGGAGTGGAAGCTGGGGATTATTTTGGTGATTTGTATGCCCGTTCTGGCGGCAGCAGTGGGTCTCATCGTGTCCAAGTGCCACCGGCTGTTCGCCCGGATGCAGAAGCGCATCGACGAGCTGAACGAGAAGGTGCAGGAAACGCTGGTGGGCATCCGGGCGGTGAAATCCTTCGTCCGCAAGGACTACGAGCTGGGCAAGTTCGGAGCGGCCAACGATGCGCTGACCCGGTCCGGTCTGGCGGCGGTGCTGCGGATCATCCTGCTGGACCCCATCATGATGCTGGGTCTGGCCTGTGTTACGGCGCTGGTGCTGTACTTCGGCGGCGAGATGGTGCTGGGGCAGCAGCTGAAAATCGGTCAGCTGACCAGCATTATCACCTATATCTCCAATATTCTCATTTCGATTATGATGCTGGCCTTTGCGCTCTTGCACTATGTCCGTGCCAGCGCCTGCGCCAAGCGAGTGTTCGAGGTGCTGGACACCGAGCCGGAAATCACCGACGGCACGGCGAAAATCCTACCGCCCAGAGAGGGCCGGGTGGAATTTCAGAATGTCAGCTTCCGTTATACCGCCTCTGGTACGGGAGATGATGTGCTGACCGGGGTCAGCTTTGCCACCAAGCCCGGCCAGGTGGTGGCTCTGGTGGGCGGCACCGGCACCGGCAAGTCCTCTCTGGTCAACCTGATTCCCCGATTCTACGATGTCACCGGCGGCCGGGTGCTGCTGGACGGCATGGATGTCCGGGACTATCCGCTGGAGGAGCTGCGCAGCCGTGTGGGCATGGTGCTGCAAAACAATGTGCTGTTTTCCGGCACCATCCGGGAAAATCTCCTCTGGGGCGACGAACACGCCACCGAGGAACAGCTCATTCAGGCGGCAAAGGACGCCGAAGCCTATGACTTTATCCAGTCCTTCCCCGACGGGTTCGACACCCAGCTGGAGCAGGGCGGCGTGAATGTGTCCGGCGGTCAGAAGCAGCGGCTCTGCATCGCCCGGGCCATCCTGCGCCAGCCGGAAATCCTCATTCTGGACGATTCCACCTCCGCTGTGGACTCCGCCACCGAGGCGAAAATCCGAGCCGCCTTCCGCACCCATCGGAAGGACACCACCGTGCTGCTGATTGCCCAGCGCATCAGCTCCGTCCGGGATGCGGACTGCATCCTTGTGCTGGACGAGGGCACCATTGTGGCCAGCGGCACCCACGATGAGCTGATGGCAAGCAGTGCCATCTATCAGGAAATCTACTGGTCCCAGCAGGAAGGGGTGGGTGAGTAATGGCAGAGAAAAAGAAACAGGAGCGACCGGCTCCGGAGCAGAACCAGCCGCCGGAGGCTCCCACCACCCCTCAGGGGGGAAAGTACCAAAAGCCCCGGAACCTCAAGGCCACGACCCTCCGGGTGCTGAAGTATATGCTGTATTATCACCCGTGGATGGCAGCGGCGACGGTGTTCTTCACCCTTTTGAGCAGTGCCTCCGGCGTGGCGGGTATGTATGTGCTCCGCCCCATCATCAACGGCCTGACGGAAGCGGCCATGCAGGGAGAGACGGTGCTGCCCATTTTGCTGCCCGGTGCGCTGGCGCTGGTGGGGTGCTATGCCGTGATGGCGGTTTCCGTCTATCTCCAGTATCATTTCCTCGCCCAGATGGCCCACCGTGGCTGTAATCGGCTGCGCTGGGACCTCTTTGAGAAATTACAGGATATGCCCCTCAGCTACTTCGATCGGCACCCCCACGGGGAGCTGATGAGCCGCTTCACCAACGACGCCGACCGGGTGCAGAGCGCCTTGGACGAAAGCCCGGTGGCCCTGTTGTCCAGCATCCTCACCGTGGCAGCTACCGTGGTGATGATGGCGATTTTGAATCCCCTGCTGTTCCTCATCACGGCAGCCGTGCTGGCGGCGGTGATGTTCTCCTTCCGGAAGCTGGGGGGACTGGGCCGGGAGAACCATCGGCAGCAGCAGACCACCCTCGGCGCACTGAACGGCTGCATTCAGGAGGATGTGGAGGGCTTGAAGGTCATCAAGGCCTTCACCCACGAGCAGGCGGCACGGCAGGAGTTCAACCGCCGGAACGAGAACTTCCGGGACGCCACCATGCGTGCCACCTTCTATACCACCGTCATTTTCCCGGTGACGGCTCAGCTTTCCAATGTGGGCTTTGCGGTCACCGCCTGTGTGGGCGGTGCGCTGGCCCTGCTGGCTGGCTTTGATGTGGGCGGTCTGGTGGTGTTTTTGGGGTATACCAAGCAGCTCTCCGAGCCGATGAACCAGATTTCCATGCAGATGACCACCCTGCTCTCTGCCCTTGCCGGTGCGGAGCGGATGTTCGCCGTGATGGACGCTCCGCCGGAGCAGGATGAGGGCAAGGTCACCTTGGTGACCGCCCACCGGGAGAACGGCGTCCTCACCGAGGGCGCAGGCGAAAAGCACCGCTGGGCGTGGAAGGTGCCTCAGCCCGACGGCTCGGCTCAGTTGGTGGAGCTGAAAGGGGAAGTGCGCTTCCACGATGTGTGCTTTGGCTATCTCCCGGAGAAGGAAGTGCTCCACCACATTGATGTGTACGCAAAGCCCGGTCAGAAGATTGCTTTTGTAGGCTCCACCGGAGCCGGCAAGACCACCATCACCAACCTCATCAACCGCTTTTACGAAATTCAGTCCGGCACCATTACCTATGACGGCATCAATGTGCAGGACATCGAAAAGGACTCCCTGCGGCGTTCGCTGGGAGCGGTTTTGCAGGATACCCACCTGTTCACCGGAACGGTGATGGACAATATCCGCTACGGGCGGCTGGACGCGACTGACGAGGAGTGCATCGCCGCCGCCAAGACCGCCAACGCCCACAGCTTCATCCGACGCCTGCCGGACGGCTACCAGACTATGGTCACCGGAGACGGCAGCAACCTGAGTCAGGGTCAGCGCCAGCTGCTGGCGATTGCCCGTGCGGCAGTGGCAGACCCGCCGGTGATGGTGCTGGACGAGGCCACTTCTTCCATCGACACCCGAACCGAAGCCCTGATCAGCGAGGGTATGGACGCTCTGATGGAGGGACGGACGGTGTTTGTCATCGCCCACCGGCTGTCCACGGTGCGCAATGCCGACGCCATTGCGGTCATCGAAGCGGGTCGTATTCTGGAAAAGGGCGACCACCATGCCCTGCTGGAACAGCAGGGGCGGTACTATCAGTTGTATACCGGTCAGTTCCGGCTTACTTGAACAGAAAGGAGTGCTTGCTATGTGGCTGTTGTTTGGCCTGAGTGCGATGGTCACCGCCCTCTGGGGGCTGGTGCGGATGGGAACCGGGAAGGAAGCCAAGGGATGCTCCTTTGCCAGCTTGTCCCTGACGGCGCTCACGCTGTGCGCCTTTTACAGTGCCGACGCCCAGTGGGTGGCGCATCAGGACTGGTCGGCCCTGATGGATGTGACCCCCACGCTGTCCGGAGCGCTGTGGGTGCTCACCCTCGTCTCCATCCTGCTCAATGGCATTTCCCTCTTTGGGAAGAGGCGCTGAGCAAAGCGACCATGCAAACGCAAAATATCCCTGCGGCAGAGAACTGCCGCAGGGACTTTTTGCGTTAAAAGAGGGTTGTTTTTCTTGTACTGCCGGGTTTTTCTATGCTATGATAGCGAAAAAAGGAGGAAACGCAGATGAAAGAGAACAAGCAAGGGAACGCAGCCCCTTCCGGCAAGAAAAACAGCCGCAGATGGATTTCCATGCTCTTCGGCATCGCGGTGGGCATCGGACTGGGCGTGTTTATGGTGAACCGTCTGCCGGATGACGCCAATTTTGCCGATCAGTTCGTTTCCATCACTGTGCTGCTGCTGGTGTTCTACGCCGCTATGGTGGTGCAGATCATCGTTCACGAGGCAGGGCACATGGTGTTCGGCCTGCTGTCCGGTTATCGCTTTCTGTCCTTCCGAATTTACGGCCTGATGTGGGTCAAGGAGGAGGGGCGCATCCGACTCAAGCGGATGCACCTTGTCGGTACCGCCGGACAGTGCCTGATGGCGCCGCCGGAGCTGGTGGACGGCAAAATGCCCGTGACCCTCTACAATCTGGGCGGCGTGCTGATGAATCTCATTGGAGCGGTGCTCTTTACCGTGCTGTATTTCCTCTGCCGTGGCGTGTCCCTGCTGGGGGTGTTCTGTCTGCTCTGCGCCGTGTCCGGCGTGCTGACAGCCCTCATCAACGGCATCCCCTTCGTGGGGGGCATGATAAACAACGACGGGCGCAACCTCTGTTCGGTCCGGGCCAATCCGGAGGCCATGAAGTCCTGCTATGTCCAGCTCAAGGTGGCGGAGCAGACCGCCAAAGGGGTGCGGATGAAGGATATGCCGGAAGCGTGGTTCACGGTTCCGGAGGATGCGGATTTGGCGGACGGTATGGCGGCGACCCGGGGCGTGTTTGCCTGTAACCGGCTGATGGACGCCGGAAAGTGGGAGGAAGCCGACCGGCTGATTTCCCATCTGCTCACCATGGATACCGGCATCGTGGAGCTGCACCGCCGATTGCTGATCTGCGACCAGATCTACCTCGCCCTGACGCTCCGGCAGGACCCGGCGGCGGCTGCATTCCTGCTGGATGAGAAGCAGAAGAAGTTTATGAAGTCCATGCGTACCTTCCCCACGGTGCTGCGAACCGGCTATGTGTACCAGCTGCTGGGCCGCCGGGATGTCAATGGAGCGGAGCAGGTGAAGCGGCTCTTTGAGCGCTGCGCCAAGCGCTACCCCTACCCGGTGGACATTGCGTCGGAGCGGGAACTGATGGACTATGCCTTGCAGCTGAGCGAGGAAGAAAAAGAAACCGGGGAAACAGCAAAACCTGTGGCGGAAACCGTTGAAACCACCCCGGAAAGCAAAGAATCCCCGGTGGAAACCAGCCAACTTGTGCAAAAAAGTGTGGAAGTTGTGCAGGGTGGTGTGGAA
>JAHHSJ010000064.1 GCA_020025295.1 Oscillospiraceae bacterium
TTTGTGTGTTGTTTCACGTTGTTTAATTTACAAGGTACACGCTTTGCCGCTCTCACGAACAGCTTAGTTATTGTATCATAACTTGCACTGTCTGTCAAGCACTTTTTTCAAATCTTTTCAAGCATTTCTGCTGGATTTGATTTGATTTTTGTACTTGCCGCTCAAAAGCAGCTTGACTATTATAGCAAACCACTTTCTCTTTGTCAAGCACTTTTTTTCAACTTCATTCGAGGTGTTCCACTCAAGAAATTGCGTTTTTGTGCTTGCCGTTGAAAACAGCTTATCTATAATAGCAAAAGGATGCTTACTTGTCAAGCACTTTTTCTTCCCCTTGTCACTGCCTTCCGGGTGCAAACAGGGATAAAAAAGCACTCACTTGTGAGCTTGCTAATATTACTACATTTTTCCACGCTTGTCAACAGAATTCGGCCTGTTTTCGCGTATTTTTTGACCTTTTTCCTTCTCCTCTACATCGTGTATCCTCTCCCGGTATTTTTCCGCTAAATATAGTGTACATTTCTCATTGTGCAGGCCGCTTTCCAAAGAGCAATCCAATATACCCCAGTATTGCGCCTACCACAAAGAGCACAGCCAGCCAAATCTCCTTTGCCGGCACAAGGCAAGCCATTAGGAACACTGCTGCCGCCGCAGCACCTTTGCCCCACTTTCCTCCGGGGCTTTCGGAGAGCAGCCGGGTGAGAATGGTGGTTTCTCCCAACACCCACAGAGCAGATGCCAGCACGCCAAAGCGCATTTGGTAGGCGCCTGCATTACAGAGAGTCAAAAAGGGGTAGTGCAGCAGCGATACCAGCGCAGCGCCCTCTGCTCCGGTGGTGACCGCCACCATCGCCGCTCCTAGACCGGCGGACACCATACCGGGCAGCCGTCCGGTAGAAGGAAGCAGAAAGGAAACCGCCCCGGCAGTGAGTAAACACATTCGGAAGCCTTCGGACACATCCGCCCAGCTTCGGGGCAGCAGCTGCTGCGGGTTAAGCATATACAGAGTAAAGCCCACCAGCACCACCGCCGTGGAGGCCAGCGCCCACATCATCAGCTTGCCGTACCGCTCCTGTGCCTTGGGTTCCAGACAGCTGCCCCGCCAACCCAGCAGAAGCACCAGCGCCGCCGGAACCACATAGTCCCAGCCGGGGTAGCTGTACGCCGTGACGCTTTTGGTGCAGATACGCAGGGTCACCGCCATCACCGGCAGGGACCAGAGCCAGCGAGCCGCCCCAAGCCAGCGTCCCAAGGGCGATGTCGGCCAGTGGCGGGCAAGGCACACGGCGATTGCCGCACCACAGAAGCTGCCCAGCCAGCCCAGTGGAGTGGCAGCCAATCTGCCCACCAACAAGCTGAACACGCCGATCATTCCGGAGGCGGACAGCCAGCCCTGGACACGGCGGCTGCTGCTGGTCATTCGGATTTCTTCACTGTTTTCCACCGTTTCACCTCCACCTGTCCTTCCCAATCCTCCAGAACCGGGAACCGGGTCTCCTGTGACTCTGCAAGCTGGGAAAGCCGCTCCATTGCCGTTCCGGTCTTACCCGTACCTGCCCGAGCCAGCTCCTCCAGAGAACAGGCCGGCCCATTCTCCTCGGAAAAGCCGTCCAAAAACTCATCCGCCGTAGTTCCCTCCGGCAGCAGATAGATTTTGGCATAGAGGGTCAGCTCCGGGTCCGAGAGAAAGGCGTCGGCAAAATCCGCCATGGCATTCTCCTCGATGACCCACTCCGTGGCGTGGGCAAAGGAGGCTCTCCGACGACCCAACAGATCCTGTTTGGCTTTTTTGTAGCTTTCCCCCTCACCGGACACCCGCTCCGACTTTCGCTCCGTGTCGCCGGTCTTTAAGGCGGCGGTGACGCCCTCCAACCGAAGCTTATCCCCTCTGGCCAGCGTCACCAGCCGCACCACCGCCTCATCTCTGGCATCCAACTGCTCCGGCAGAGCCGAGCAGGCGGCAAAGGTGAAGGCCATCAATAAAATTACCCACAGCAGTTTTTTCATTTCTGATTTCTCCAATCCAAAGGGCGCAGGGACAGATCCCGGAATTTTGCCAGTGCTGACGGTGTGCGGGTCATATCTCTGGGGGTCTTGGGTACATCCGGCGCAAAAGGCGCAAGCCAAGGCACACCCAGCGGCACAAGCTCCGAAAGATGACAGCACAGCCACCCGATGCCCAGCACGATGCCCACCATGCCGAAGGCTCCTGCCAACACCGCCAGCATCAGCCGGACGGCCCGGAGGGCGTTTGCCATATCCTGGTCCGGCAGGGTGTAGCTGGCAATACCGGCTGCCGCCACCACCACAACCACCACCGGCGACAGCAGCTTCGCCTGCACCGCCGCCTGGCCAACCACCACCGAGCCGATGATGCCCACGCTCTGCCCATTGAGCTGGGGCAGCTTCACTCCCGCCTCCTGCAGCACCTCAAAGGCCAGTAGCAGTCCCACCACCTCCAAAGGCGGCGGTATGGGTACGTTTTGTCTTGCGGCGGCTATGGTCTCCGCCATGGCAGCCGGCATCATGCCGAAGTGGAAGGAGGCCACGGCGATATAGCCCGCCGGCAGCAGCAGGCTGATTCCCACGCAGAGAAACCGCACCACCATCAGTCCCCAGACCACCATCCACTGGTTGCTTCTGTCCTGAGGCGTGCGGAAGCAGGGCGCCGCATTTCCCGGCACCAGCCAGCCCTGTGCGATGCCGTCGCAGAACACCCCCACCCGGCCTTCCATCAAGCCCAGACAGAACCGGTCCGGCCGCTGGGTCATCTGGCACAGAGGGAACGGGGTTCGGCGGTTGTCGGTGAGGGCGTCGGTGAGAGGCTGGGTGTTCAAGAGGGCGTCCACATCCATGCTCCGCACCCGGGCAAGGGTCCTCTTCACCAGTTCCGGGTTGGTGATCCCCTCCATCCACACCACATCCACCTTGGTTCGGGACTCCCGACCCACGGTGACGGTGCGGATACACAGCCGCCAAGAGTGCATTCTTCGGCGCACCAGCGAGGTGTTGTTCCGAATCGCCTCCACAAAGGAGTCCTTGGCTCCCTTCTGGTCCGGCTCGTCCTCCGGGGGCTGGATGGAGCGCTTATCCTCCGTGGGGACCGGGATCAGGAACATGGTTTTGCCCACTTCCAGCGCGGCGCAGCCGTCACACAGTGCCACGCAGGCCTCTTCAAGGTCCTTGGGCGGCGGCAGCACCAGCGTCCACACGCCCCCGGAGTCAATCCACTTCACCGGGTCGGTCTTGGGGTCCATGGTCACCAGCGGACGCACCACATAGTCATTCAGCCGCTCCGTGCGCACCATACCCAGCAGCCAGTACACCTTGGCCTGTTTTCCCCCGGGCAGCGCTAAGTCCAGCTTGAGAAAATCCGCCGCTTTGGCAAAGACCTGTTCCAGACCGGCTCCCGTGGCCTTCTGATCCAATCTGCGATAAGGCGGATGAAAGGGAATTTTCAAGAACCCATCCCTCCTAGTTTCATTTTTGCCAGTATGACCCAAATCACCGCCGAATATACCTGTCGATACCATATATAATAATAGTAGTATGCCGACTGCAAAAAACCGCCCCGTCCTGTTTGAAACAGGACGGGGCGGTGAAATTCGGTTTGATTTGCAATTAAATGCGGCCTGCGATGACACGGGCCACCTTGATGCCGGAGGCACCGGCCTGAGCCAGACCACGGGTGGTACCGGCGCCGTCGCCGATGGCGAAGAAGTTCTTCATGGGAGTTTCCAGCTCGGAGGTCAGATCCACACGGCCGGAGTAAAACTTCACCTCTGCGCCGTAGAGCAGGGTGTCGTAGTTGGCGGTGCCGGGAGCGATCTTGTCCAGCGCATAGATCATCTCGATGATGTCGTCCAGCTGACGCTTGGGCAGAGCCAGAGACAAATCGCCGGGAACGGCAGCCTTCAGCGTGGGACGGGTGTAGGACTGACCCAGACGGTGGTCATTGGTACGCACACCCTTCACCAGATCGCCAAACCGCTGCACCAGCACGCCGCCGGCCAGCATATTGCTCAGAGAGGCGATGTGCTTGCCGTAACGATAGGGCTCGGTAAAGGGCTGGGTGAACTTGTTGCTCACCAGCAGGGCGAAGTTGGTGTTCTCGCTGCGCAGCTCGGGGGCGGAATAGCTGTGACCGTTGACGGTGTTGATGCCTTCCACATTCTCCGCCACCACATGACCGTAGGGGTTCATGCAGAAGGTGCGGACGCTGTCGCCGTACTGCTTGGTGCGGTAGACCAGCTTGGACTCATAGACCACATCGGTGATATGCTCAAAGACCTTGGCAGGCAACTCCACACGAACGCCGATGTCCACCTGATTGTTGATGAGGTTGATGCCAAGCCGCTTGCACTCACCGGAGAACCACTCGGCGCCGCTGCGTCCGGGGGCTGCCACCAGATAGGTGCAGTCCACCTGCTCGCCGCCCGCCAGCGTCAGGCGATAGCCCTCACCCGCCGGGTCGATATGCTCCACGCCGGTGCGGAAGCGGTACTCGATGTCAGACTTGAGGTACTCATAAATATTGGTCAGGATGCGGAGGTTATTCTCGGTGCCAAGGTGCTTGCACTCCGCCTGAAGCAGGTGCAGGTCATGCTCCAGCGCCTTCTTTTCCAGTGCCTGAGCCTCGGGGGTCTGGGTGGAATAGCGCTGCGTGGTGGCGCCGAACTTCACATTGATGCTGTCCACATAACGGATCAGCTCCATAACCTCGCCGGCATCCATATAGTCGGTGAGCCAGCCGCCGAAAGCGGTGGTGAAGTTGAACTTTCCGTCGGAGAAGGCGCCTGCGCCGCCGAAGCCGCACATGGTATCGCAGATGGGGCAGTTGACACAGTGATCCACCTTGCCTGCCACAATGGGGCAGTGACGGGAGTAAATGTCCGCACCCTGATCCAGCACCAGCACCTTCAGCTCCGGACGCAGCTTTTTCAGCTCGTAACCGGCAAAGATGCCCGCCTCACCGCTGCCGATAATGGCAACATCATACAGTTGATTCATGATTCCTCCATTTCATACGCTGCGGCTGGAAACCCGGTGTGGGCTCATGGGAAAGAAGCCGCAGATCGATCCCCATTCCGTCGAACGAGGAAATTGGTGCTTTCTCACAGCAAAGAAAGCAAATTATTTCCTATTATATCATGCCATTTTTCAGAAAAGCAAGCCTTTCTCCTCCGTTTTTCACTCCGTTCCCACGGTTCGCCGCCTTCGCACAGAATTCTTGCTTTTTCCGCTTTTCTCATGTAAAGTAGGAGCAAGAAATTCCATAAAGGAGGGATTTATTTGAAGGAAATCACCCCCAAAACACGGCTTCGCCGTGATCTCGGTCGAGTCGGCTGGGGTCTGCTGCTGTTCTTTCTCGGCACACAGCTGATTCCCGCCTTCGTGATGCGGCTGCCTTGGCTCAGAGGCCATCAGGCGCTGTCCTACATTCTGGGCTATATCTGTATCTACGGCATCTCGCCCCTGTTGCTGCTGCTGTTGATTCACCGTCTGCCCAAAGGGGAAAGCCCCGGTCTGCCCCTCAGCCCCCGTGCTCTCGGACGGGCAATGGTGTTTAGTCTTGGTATGTCGTCTCTGGCAAACTATGTCACCTTGGGCATCATCACCCTGATGGAAACCACCGGACTGACCACCGGCAACCCCATGGAGGCTCAGATTTCCTCCCTGCCCTTCTGGCTCAACTTCCTGATTGCCGGCGTGTCCGCTCCCATCTGCGAAGAGCTGATCTTCCGCAAGCTGCTGCTGGATCGGCTGCGCCCCATGGGCGACCGTGCCGCCATCTGGATCAGCGGCGTGGCCTTCGGGTTGTTCCACATGAACCTGTACCAGTTCTTCTACGCCACCCTGCTGGGCCTCATCTTTGCCGGCATCGTGCTGAAAACCGGCAAGCTGTACCACAGCATCCTGCTCCACGCCGGAATCAACATCTCCTCCCTGCTGCTGAGCCAGCTGGCCCCTCTCGCCGAGGAGAACCCGGCCGTGAACGGTCTGATTGGAATGCTGGGCATCGGTATTCTGGCCTGCGTGGGCTACTCGATCCACCTGTTCTCCCGGTACTACCGCACCTACCGCCACGATCCCCCGACGCTGCCCTTCACCACCCGTGAGGTGCTGCTCACCCTGCCCAAGTCCGTGGGCGTCTGGGTGCTGGTGCTGGCCAGTCTGGCCGGCAGCATCGCCATCATCTTTTTGTCGGTATAAGCAAGCAAAATAAGAGCACCTCCTGACCCGCAAGGTCAGGGGGTGCTTTTTTCTGTTTATGCTTCCAGCTGCTCCCGGAACTGGAGCCGGTACAGCTTGGCGTATTCGCCGTCCTGCGCCAGCAGGGTGTCGTGGTCGCCCTGCTCCACGATCTCGCCGCCGGAAATGACCGCAATCTCGTCGGCACGCTTGATGGTGCTGAGTCGATGCGCCACCACCAGCGTGGTGCGGCCCACGCACAGCTCATCGAGGGCGTTCTGAATGAGAATCTCCGTGGTGTTATCCAGGGCGGAGGTAGCTTCGTCCAGAATGAGGATGGGGGGATTTTTCAGGAACACCCGGGCGATGCAGATGCGCTGCTTCTGACCGCCGCTGAGCCGGACGCCCCGTTCGCCCACTACCGTGTCATAGCCCTCGTCCAGAGACAGGATGTAATCGTGAATGTTGGCACGCTTCGCCGCCTCGATGACCTCCTCCTCGGTGGCGTCCAGCCGCCCGTAGAGGATGTTGTCCCGAATGCTGGCGTTGAAGAGGAAGATGTCCTGCTGCACGATGCCGATGTTCTTCCGCAGGCTCTCCCGGGTGATCTGCTCAATGGGCGTTCCGTCCAGCAGAATGTCGCCCTCCTGAATGTCATAGAACCGGGGCAGCAGGTGGCAGATGGTGGTCTTGCCGCCGCCGCTGGGGCCGACCAGAGCAAAGGTCTTGCCCTTGGCGATGTCCAGATTGATGTGGGACAGCACCTCCTGATCCGGGTCATAGCTGTAACTCACATTCTTCATCTGGATGTGACCCTCCAGCCGCTCCACCGGCTCCGCATCGGGACGATCGGCTTCCTCGGGAAGGTCCATGATGGCGATAAACCGCTCAAAGCCGGCGGCACCCTCCTGAAACTGCTCCATCGAGGTCACCATGGTCTTGATGGGGGTGAGGAACAGGCTGGTGGACACGAGAAAGGCGGAGTAGTCCGCAAAGGTGAGGGAGCCCTGATAGAGGAACAGTCCGCCGGCCATCAAAATCACCACATTGAACAGGTCCATGATGAAGGTAGTGGTGGAGTGGAACTGCGCCATGGCCTTGTAGCCTTCCCGGCGTGCCTCCTGAAACTCCACATTGCCCTTTTCAAACTTCTCTTCCTCTTTGGCGGCATTGGTGAAGGCCTTGGTAATGCGGATGCCGGAGACGCTGCTCTGAATGTCCGCGCTGATCTGGGCGTTGGCCTCACGGCTGCGGCGATAGGCCTTGCGCATCCGTCCGCAGGTGAACAGACCCACGATCACCAGCAGCGGCACGCAGGCGAAGGTAATCAACGCCAGCGGCAGATGGATGGTGGTGAGGTAGACAAAGGACAAAATCACGGAGATACCGCAGATAATGGTGTTTTCCGGGCCGTGGTGTGCCAGCTCACTGACTTCAAACAGGTCGCTGGTGATGCGGGTCATGATTTTGCCCGTTTCATTCTCGTCGAAATAGCGGAAGGGCAGCCGCTGGAGGTGATGGAACAGCTCCGAGCGCATCTGCGCCTGCATCCGAACGCCCATCACATGGCCCTGATACTGCATGAAGAAGTTCATGCCCAGCCGCAGCAAATACACGCCCAGCAAAATGGCGCCCACACGCACCACAAATTGCCAGTTGCCCTTGTCCAGATGAGCCAGCATATACCGGGTCACCATGGGGTACAGCACAGCGATCATACTGGCGCCAAAGGCAGCCAGCAGGTCCAGCGTCACCAGCCCCCGGTGGGGCTTATAGTAACTGAGAAATCGTTTCAGCATCGTTCGGGGCACCTCCGCTCAAAAGTCTATCCAATATTTGTACTTAACCCTTTAATTTTACTCAGTTTTCCCCTTTGTGTCAACTTCTTCCCCGGTTCGGAGCCGCTCCAAGGGCGGCAGAGCGCATAACGGTGATCGGTTTTCGTTTTGACATCGAAATTTGTCACTTTTTGTTTCCAAGCCCTTTGCTGTTCCTGCTGTGCAAAACCTTCTTATTTCAGTCTTTTCCACAGTTTGCACAAGGTTATGCACAGTTATCCACCGGAACTTTTTCCCCCATTTCCCCATTTTCCCCGATGACATAATTCTTTTTTCGCTCTGCCCAACCGTCAAATCGACGAAAGCCGAAGCACCTTACGCTCTGACCCGCTTTGTTCCTTGCCATTCGGAAGAATTGAGCATATAATGGGTAAGATATCACCTCTGCCTTCCATTCGGGCAGAGCACGAAGGAGGATGCCTCATATGGCAGAAGAAAAGAAGAAGTTTTATATTACCACCCCGATTTATTACCCCTCGGACAAGCTCCACATCGGTCACACCTACTGCACCGTTGCCGCCGATGCGATGGCTCGCTACAAGCGAATGCAGGGTTACGATGTGATGTTCCTGACCGGCACCGATGAGCACGGTCAGAAGATCGAAGACAAGGCCAAGGAGGCCGGCATCACTCCTCAGCAGTTTGTGGATAACATCGTCGCCGGACCCAAGGGTATTGTGGACCTGTGGAAGCTGATGAATATTTCCAACGACCGCTTCATCCGCACCACCGACGATTACCATGTGGGCGCCGTCCAGAAGATTTTCAAGAAGATGTATGACAAGGGCGACATCTACAAGGGAAAGTATGTGGGCAAGTACTGCAAGCCCTGCGAGTCCTTCTGGACCGAGAGCCAGCTGGTGGACGGCAAGTGCCCCGACTGCGGCCGTGAGGTGCAGGACGCGGAGGAGGAGGCCTACTTCTTCCGCCTGAGCAAGTACGCCGACAAGGTCCAGGACCTGCTGGAGAACACCGACTATCTGGAGCCCCGCTCCCGCGTCAACGAGATGGTGAACAACTTCATCAAGCCCGGTCTGGAGGACCTGTGCGTGTCCCGTACCAGCTTCACTTGGGGCGTGCCCGTGGACTTCGATCCCGGTCATGTGGTCTATGTCTGGGTGGACGCTCTGTTCAACTACACCACCGCTCTGGGCCTGTTCAACGATAAGTACGATGATTACGAGAAGTTCTGGCCCGCCGATGTCCACTTTGTGGGCAAGGAGATCGTCCGCTTCCACTCCATCATCTGGCCCGCCA
>JAHHSJ010000065.1 GCA_020025295.1 Oscillospiraceae bacterium
ACTGTTTTCCGTGAAGTTTTGCCGCAATCAGCGTGTTCTTCATCAAAACCGCACGGGTCATGGGGCCGACACCGCCGGGCACAGGGGTGATATAAGAAGCAATTTCCTTCACCGCTTCAAAATCCACATCGCCGCACAGCTTTCCTGCTTCATTGCGGTTCATCGCCACATCGATCACCACGGCACCGGGCTTGACCATGTCTGCCGTGACGATTCCGGTTTTTCCAATGGCAGAAATCAGAATATCCGCCTCTCGGGCTATTTCCTTGAGATTTGGGGTTTTGGAATGACACACCGTAACCGTACCATGACGGTGGAGCAGCAGCATAGACTGAGGCTTGCCCACGATATTAGACCGGCCCAGCACCACACAGCGTTTTCCTTCCGGATCGATCTGATACTCGTCCAGCAATTCCATTACACCGGCAGGCGTACAAGGCAGGAAATCATAATCGCCAATCATAATACGGCCCACATTGAAGGGATGGAACGCATCCACATCCTTAGAAGGATCGATGCGATAGATGACTTCCTTCTCATTGTAGTCATAACCGGCAGGCAGCGGCAGCTGGCACAGGATACCGTCAATGTTCTCCTGCTGATTCAGCGTGTCAATCAGCTCCAGCAGCATCTGCTGACCGGCATCTGCCGGAAGTGCGTACTCCTCGCTGTAAATGCCGCATTGTTCGCAATCCTTGCGCTTGCCGTTAACATAGACCCGGGACGCCGGATCATCGCCCACGATAATCACAGCCAAACCAGGGCGCCGGCTCAACTGCTTTGTTTCTTCTGCTACTGCGGCCTTGACCTTCTGTGCCACAGCCTTACCATCAATAATAATTGCCAACTTACGCTTCCTCCTCCGGCTGTTTTGCCGCTTCCTTCTGCTTCACCTGATTGATATAGAGGCGGCTGGGGTCTGCATTGCCCTTGAAGTGGAAGTACACCAGCAGTGCGCCTGCCACCACAAAGCAAAGTCCCGCCACCAGCTGGCTGACACGAATGCCGGTATTGAACAGATAAAGGCTGTCCGTACGAAGGCCCTCGATCCACACACGGCCCAAGCCGTACCAACACAGATAAAACAGAAATACCTGACCGTCATATTTACGGTGCTTCTTGAAATAAAAATGAGCAAAAACCAGCCCAAGCGCATTCCAAAGACTCTCATAGAAGAAGGTAGGATGCACTTCCATGTACTGTCCGTTCAGCGTCAGACCCATTCTCCAAGGAAGGCTGGTGAGGCCGCCAAAGGCCTCCTGATTGCAGAAGTTGCCCCAACGGCCGATGGCCTGTCCGATCAAGAGTCCATGCACGCTCAAATCGGCAAATGCAAGAAATTTCACATGGTTGATTTTGCAGAACGCAAACAGCACGAGGATACCAACGATCACCGCACCGTATATGGCCAATCCGCCATCCCAAATAGCAACCGCACTCCCCCAATCAAAGGAGCCATCCGGTCTTCGGTAAAGGTCCAGATAAAAAATCACATAGTAGATGCGTGCGCCAATGATGCTCAGAGGCGCCGTAATCAAAATCATATCCAGCACCTTATCCGGAACAATGCCAAATCGACGGGCATTATAGTAACAGTAAATCACCGCCAGAACAAGTCCGGTGGCGATGATGATGCCGTACCAATAGACATCCTTGCCAAACAAATTAAATGCAACGCGCTGGATATGAAACTCCAGTCCCAGTCCGGGGAATTCAATGGGATTCATACTTTTACACTCCTTTGGGACGAACCATGGAGAGTGTGCAGCGCTCTCCGGTAATGGATTCCTGTATCAATTCCTTCACTTCGTGAATGGAAATCTGATCGTACAATGCAGGGAAATCAAAATAGAATTCCCCTTGAAAATGAGCCGCAGCCATTCGGGTACAGATGCATTTCATGGAATTTAGGGATTTCACCCGAGTTCCATACGACGCTTTTTTTATCCGCTCAAACAGGGCCGGATCACTTCCGGTCCATGCAATGCGAATTGCCTCACCCAAAATTTCCTCTGTGATTACCGACGGCTCTGCGCTCTCTCCGAGAAATTCAAAGTAAGCATACTCTGTTCCGCTGCAAAAACGACTCTGGAAAGTCGAATTCACCAGTCCCTGCCGATAGAGCTTCAAATACAAGGGGCTGGACGGCCCGATCAGCAGAGCGGCAGCCAATTCTCCCGTCAATCGGTCTTTCAGGCCCGCACCGGGCAGTGCCTTAAATCCAAGTGAAAATACGGCGGATGACACATCCATCTGACATTCGGTTTCCTGAAGTCCAACTGTTTCCGGTTCATCCTCTCCGTAATCTCTTGTGATCGAATTCAAATCCCAGTTTGGGATCGCTGCCGCCGCTTGGGCAACCGCTCTCGCATCCACATCTCCGCAGACACAGAGGACCAGATTGGAAGGATGGTAGAAACACTTATGACAAAGCTCCAACAGCTCCGGCGTAATGTGTGAGATGGACTTCACATCTCCGATGACGCTGGTCCGAACCGAGTGGCACTGGTACAACTCCTGAATCAGATTGCGATGTGCCTGCCGTCCGGGCATATCCTGCTTCATTTGAATTTCCCGGCTGATGATTTCCTGCGCTTTCCGCACATTTTCATCGTTGAACGAAGGATTGGTCACAAATTGCAGCATGGCGTTGAGATGCTGTTCAAAATGGTCAGCACAGGACAAACAAAACCCAGTCATATCGCTGGTAGTAAATGCGTCCACCGCAGCCCCATCCACGGTAAATTGGGGCAAAACCGATCCATCGGGCGTTTCAAACAGACAATGCTTCAAAAAATGTGCCGTACCAGCCGGAGCAATCCGGACACGGTTTCCAACGGTGAATCGTGTGTCATTTCCGCCAAACCGGGACGCTACCATGGCAAACTTCTTATGGTAGCCCGGTTTTGGTACCACATAAACGGTCATTCCGTTGGTCAGAGTATCCACGAAGCAACGCTCATGTAATATCGTATTTTGCAGTTCCCTCATGCGTTGTTTTCTTCCTTCCCGGATAACTCATATACGCCCCGCAGCAGCAGCTCCGTTGCTGCCGCAGCCACATCGCCCTCCGTCACATGATCCACCTGCTGAAGAAGGTGTTCCGGATCAAAGGGTTCTCCGCACGCTGCCGCACGCTGCCATTCCAAGCTCATCAAGTGCTGGTCATCCAGCATACGGTCCAGCTGGTGTATTACACTCTGCTTAGCCGAAGCAAACTCCAAACGGTCAAACAAACCATGACCGATGGCGTAGAGTTCCTTGTTTACAAGCGTTTTTACTTCATCAAAATTTGCCTTGTCCGCACCGCAGGAAACCACCATCAGCCCTTTCCCGGGAATCAACGCAGATTCCACGTGATAACAAAGAGCCTGTTCCTCCCGAAGTGCATGAAACAGTCTGGAATCCCGGGTTCCGCCAAACAAAGCATTGCAGACCATCATTGCTGGGTACATGGGATCACTCATACCAAAGCCATACTGGTAGCCAAACTCAAGCTTTCCCTGACTGACCTCCATACGCTCGGTAAACCGCTTCACCTCGCCGGAAGAAGTACGCTTGGAACTGGATCCCGGCAGTTCACGTTCCGGATTTCTCGGCAGATCCATCAGCGCCTCCAAAAAGGCAAACTCAACCCGTTTTTCCGGTGCGCTGCCGCAGTAAAACAGTTCAATCCCCGCAACGCCCAGCAGTTCCTGATACCGGGCAAACAGTTTCGGCGGCTGAATTTTTTTCACTTGTGCTTCTGTACCCAGACGAGACAGGCCATACGCTTCTCCGGCATACAGTTCTTCCACCAGACGATGGCGTGCATAGGAGTGCTTATCATTGGTTCTGCTGCGAATTCTCTGCATCAGATTCTCCTGCTCACCCTTCACATACTCCCGGCGCAATCTGCCGTTTCTGGTGGCCGGATGCAGCAAAAAGTCGCCCAGCAGCTGAGCCACATGTTCCAAAACACCTTCTCCCTCCGGAAGATAGGCGTCATCCAAGAACGAGGCGTCAAAGCCAACCGACTGTACATCACCACATTTATATACCACCGGCTCCACCTCTCCGCCGTACAGGGAATCCAGTTCCGCAGACAGAGCTTCCAGATCGCTCAATCGTGCTGTACCACGGCGAAGCACATAGGGAATGAGAGCATTCAGCGCAGCGGTATCGGATGACAATCTGGTCATCAAGCGAAGGGACCAGTAACTGCTTTTGAATTTTGAAGTGCGCACAATCGTCAGCCAGACTCCCGGCATAAGCTCCATGCGTTGAATTGTCATTGGTTCCACCTCCGTGCTGATTTCAATTAGACTCATTATACACGAAACAACGGACAATATCATCCCAATTTTTTAAATTTTCCATGTGTGCTTTTATTATAATGTATCTTTTGCTCTGTTCCAACTCGTTTAAGCTACCGATCTTTCCGGCAAAATCCCTTATATTTCAATCTTTTTCTACTTCCGATGCCGCGCTGAAACTCGGTTAAAATGGAGTTCACTTTTTATTTTCTGCATCCAAATAGATTGCCGCAAAATATTTCTAAAAAACAAGGAAAAACACTTGACACCCAAGAGGAATTATAGTAAAATTCAGTCTGTTGTAAAGCGCATCCGCTTTACTATTAGTTCGAACGGAGGGGTTAGCTATGCGAGATAAGGCGTTCCACATGACAATGCTCTTTGATTTTTATGGCGATCTCCTCACCGATCGTCAGAAGGAGTTCTTCGACCTCTACTACAACGAGGACCTCTCTCTTGCTGAAATCGCCGAAAACGCCGGCATCACCCGTCAGGGTGTTCGTGATGTTCTGGTTCGCTCCGAAGCCATCCTCACTGAGATGGAGGAAAAAACCGGCATCGTCGCCCGTTTTCTGGAGATGCAGAAGCTCAGCGCTGAAATTGACAACGCAGCCAGCGAAATTCTGATGATCAATGAAGAGCGATATGAAAGCACCGACCTGATGCGCCTGGCTCAGGAAATCAGAGACTGCGCATCCAAGCTGAAGGAGTAAGTCATGGCCTTTGAAGGACTGTCTGAAAAACTGACAAACGCCTTTAACCGTCTGAGAGGAAAAGGCAGACTGACCGAAAGCGATGTTCGTGAGGCAATGCGCGAGGTAAAGCTCGCTTTGCTGGAAGCCGACGTCAGCTTTAAGGTCGTCAAAGACTTCGTGAATCGGGTCACTGAGCGTGCGGTAGGTGCTGATGTTCTGAAAGCCCTCTCCCCCGCTCAGATGGTCATTAAGATCGTCAACGAAGAATTAACAGAATTGATGGGCGGCAAAGCTGCCAATATCAATATCGCACCCAAGGGTCCCACTGTCATCATGATGACCGGTCTGCAGGGTGCCGGTAAGACCACCAACGCAGCAAAGCTGGCCGGCTACTTCAAGCGCAGCGGCCGCCGTCCTCTGCTGGTTGCCTGTGACGTCTATCGTCCTGCTGCTATCAAGCAGTTGGAAGTGGTTGGCGAGCAGGTCGGCGTTCCCGTCTTCCAGATGGGTCAGATCGATCCGGTCACCATTGCCAAGGAAGCCGTAGCCCACGCTGCCAAGCATGGCAACGACATGGTGTTCCTGGATACCGCCGGTCGTCTGCATATCGACGAGGAGCTGATGGATGAGCTGAAGCGCATTAAAGCTGCGGTTCAGCCTCATGAAATCCTTCTGGTTGTGGACGCAATGATCGGTCAGGACGCAGTCAATGCGGCCACTGCCTTTGACGAGGCTCTGGACCTCACCGGCGTGATGCTCACCAAGTTGGATGGCGACGCCCGAGGCGGCGCTGCTCTGTCCATTAAGGCAACCACCGGCAAGCCCATCAAGTTCGCCGGCATCGGCGAAAAGCTGGATCAGATTGAGGTGTTCCACCCCGACCGCATGGCCAGCCGTATTCTGGGCATGGGCGACATGCTCTCCCTCATCGAAAAGGCAGAAGCCAGCTTTGATGAGGCACAGGCCGCCAAGCTGGAGGAAAAACTCCGCAAGAATCGCTTCACCCTGTCTGACTATTACGATCAGCTGCTCCAGCTGCGCAAGATGGGTTCTCTGACCGATATACTCGGCATGATTCCCGGCGCTCAGGGCAAGATCAAAGAAGAAGATGTAGACGAAAGCGTCCTCACCCGCACGGAAGCCATCATCCAGTCTATGACGCTGAAGGAACGGGACGATCCCAGCCTTCTGAATGCAAGCCGCCGCCGCCGCATTGCTGCCGGCAGCGGAACTACCGTTCAGCAGGTCAATCAGGTTTTGAAGCAGTTTGAGATGATGCAGTCCATGGCACGCCAGCTTTCCGGCGGCAAGATGCCTCGCGGCTTCAAGAACATGATGGGCGGCGTACCCGGTATGCCCGGTATGGGTGGAATGCCCGGTATGGGCGGCGGTCACTCCCGTGGACGCACCAAGCCCAATAAAAAGCGTAAGAAAAAGCGTTGATTAGCATGAATGTGCTTTTCAAATAAACAAATCAGTCAATTATCATGGAGGTGAATGATACATGGTTAAAATCAGACTGCGCCGTATGGGCGCCAAGAAGGCTCCTTTCTATCGTATCGTTGTGGCGGATTCTCGTTATCCCCGTGACGGCCGCTTCATCGAGGAGATCGGCACTTACAATCCCCTGAACGAGCCCGCTGAGATCAAGGTTGACGGCGAGCGTGCCCAGGCTTGGATCAAGACTGGTGCTCAGCCCACTGAGACCGTTAAGGTTCTGCTGAAAAAAGCCGGCGTTCTGTAAGGAATTGAGGCTCGAAGCGTTATGAAAGAACTTCTGACCTACATCGCAAAAAATCTGGTTGAGCATCCTGACCAAGTCAGCGTCAACGAGGTGGACTGCGATGGCGAGCTGGTCCTTGAACTGCGTGTGGCTCCCGAGGACATGGGCAAGGTGATTGGCCGTCAGGGTCGCATCGCTAAGGAGATTCGCACTGTCGTGCGCTCCTATGCTCAGCGTCTGAATACCAGAGTCACTGTCGATATTGTCGACTGAGGACGCGAAAACCGGGATGCCGTAGCTGCGGCACCCCGGTTTCCATTTATCTTTGACTCACGAAAGGGACATATGTCTATGAACCATGAATTTCTGGAAGCAGGTAAAATCATCAACACCTTTGGCGTGCGTGGTGAACTGAAGGTTCAGGCTTGGAGCGACGAGCTGGATTTTCTGAAGCAGTTTAAGACCATTTATATCGACGGAAAGCCTGTGGCGCTGAAAAGCGTCCGTATCCATGTTCCCAATGTACTGATTACGCTGGACGGCGTCACTAACATGGATCAGGCCATCCCCTACAAGAACAAGGTCATTTCCGTGCGTCGAGAGGACATCAAAGAGATGCCCTGCGAGCATTTTCTGGTGGATCTCATCGGCCTTGACGCAAAAAATGCCGAAACCGGCGAAGTTTTCGGCAAAGTGACCGACATTCTCCCCTATCCGGCTCAGGACCTCTACGAGGTGAAGGGTGAAAAGACCTGGCTCTTCCCCGATGTGCCCGACTTCGTGAAGGAAATCAACGAGGACGAGGGTTACATCTCCTTTGTGGTCATGGAGGGGCTTGGACAGTGATGCAGATTGATATTATGACCCTGTTCCCCGATGTGGTCGGCGATATGCTGTGCGAGTCGATTCTCGGTCGCGCGCAGGAGCGCGGATACATCCGGGTGGACTGCCATCAGATTCGGGACTACACCACAAACAAACAGAATCAGGTGGACGATTATCCCTACGGCGGTGGACACGGCGCTGTCATGCAGGCAGACCCGCTTTATCGCTGCTGGGCACACATTATGGAGGGCTGCTCGGAAGAAGAGCGTGTCCGCACCATCTATATGTCCCCCTGCGGCAAAACGTTCTGTCAGGCAGACGCCATCCGGCTGCGTGATGACTACGACCGGCTCATTTTGGTCTGCGGTCACTACGAAGGCATTGACCAGCGGTTTATTGATGAGTGTGTGGACGAGGAAATCTCCATTGGTGATTTCGTGCTGACCGGCGGTGAAATTCCTGCTATGGCGGTTGCGGATGCAGTGTGCCGTCTGGTCCCCGGCGTTCTCTCCTCCCCGGAGTGCTATGAGAACGAAAGTCACTGGGATGGTCTGCTGGAGTTCCCCCAGTATTCTCGTCCGGAAGTTTGGCACGATCGTGCCGTGCCTTCTATTCTTCTTTCCGGTCATCATGCAAATGTGGAGAAATGGCGCCGCAAGCAGTCCATTATCCGCACCAGAGATCGTCGCCCGGATATGTATGCCAAGCTGGACCTTTCCTCCAAGGCAGACAAAAAGTTAATGAAGGAAATTGCTGCAGAAGAAGCTGCTGCAATGGACGAAAATCCGGAACAGAATTAACCTGTTCCGGATTTTTTCACCCATTCTGAAAAAGCATGAAACAGCGCATCCCCGTCCGCACAGCCCAAGGCGTGCCGTATGCGCTCCGGGTGCCACTGTACGGCTAATATCGGAAACTGTTGATGCTCCAGCGCCTCCGCAACATCATCATCACTTTCCATGGTAACCCGAAATCCCTTCCCAATCCGATCTGCTGCCTGATGATGATAGCTATTGACTGTAATTCGTTCTCCATACAGCACTCGCATCATCGAATTCTCCGCTGTTGCCACTTCATGGTACTGATCTAAGCTATCTTTGCCCAAGTGAGCCAGATTCGCCCTACCTAAGTCCTGCGACAAGGTTCCTCCAAAGAACACATTCAGGAGCTGCATTCCTCGGCAAATACCCAAAATCGGTTTCTTCGCTGCTGCAAACTGCGTGACAAGCATTACATCCGAACATTCCCGGAGGAAATCAATCTGCTTTGAGCCTTCATTCTCCTCCCCATACCAACGAGGGTTCAAATCTCCTCCTCCGCACAGCACCAATCCATGATACGACTTTGCTTCTACCATAGGCGCATAAAATGCATCACACAGCAACCCCTGTCGGCGGATTGCCTGACAATACACTTCCATGCAGCCCTTACTTCCGGAAACCAGAATTTGCTTCATGCAATCACCTCACCAAGAGTCTATCGTGGATGGCGGAGCACTTATTCTCAATTTTTCACTTCAACCGATGAAAAACAATTGCTTTTTTGCGTAATTTTGGTATAATAATATGGTATCAATTTTGTTGCATACAAATACGGAGATGTACCCAAGTGGCTGAAGGGTTCGGATTCGAAATCCGATAGGCGTCGCA
>JAHHSJ010000066.1 GCA_020025295.1 Oscillospiraceae bacterium
CCGCAGACAGGCAGGAAGAGCGAGTTTGTCAAAGAAAGACACAAAAACCAACAAAAACAAAGAAAATAGAACTTGAAAAGTTCGGTTCTAACGGCATGGTGGAAGCGGCTGTTGGTGAAAATTTTAAAAAAGCCAGTATTACAAAGGGGAAATTTGTGATTTATGGCAAAAAATAACTTGTGTTCTTTTAAAAAATATTTTATAATAACGTTGCGTACGAAAAATAGTGACTGCTCTGCGTTGGCTTTTTGTTGGTTTTACAAAAAACGGAGGCAGGGTGAAAACTGCAAGGAGGAAACATCTGAATGGCAAATAAGTTTGTTTACTACTTCAGCGAGGGTTCTGATGCGTTTGCCGGCGATAAGGTAACCATGAAGAACATCCTGGGCGGCAAGGGTGCCGGTCTGGCTGAAATGACCGCTGCTGGCATGCCCGTTCCCCAGGGCTTCACCGTCACCACTGAGGCTTGCACTCAGTACTACAATGACGGTCGCCGCATTAACGACGAAATCGTCGCTGACATTTTCGAGCATGTGAAGGGTCTGGAAAAGATCACCGGAAAGACCTTCGGTGATAACTCCAACCCCCTGCTGGTCTCCGTCCGTTCCGGCGCCCGTATGTCCATGCCCGGCATGATGGACACCATCCTGAACCTGGGCCTGAACGACGAGGCTGTTGTGGGTCTGGCTCACAAGACTGGCAACGAGCGCTTCGCTTACGACTCTTACCGCCGTTTCGTCCAGATGTTCTCTGACGTGGTCATGGGCGTGTCCAAGACCCTGTTCGAGGAGAAGATCGACGAGATGAAGGCTGACCGCGGCGTGTCCAACGATGTGGACCTGACCGCTGAGGACCTGAAGGAACTGGTCGTTATCTTCAAGGGCATCTATGAGGAAAAGATGGGCAAGCCCTTCCCCCAGGATCCCTCCGAGCAGCTGATTGAGGCCGTTATGGCTGTGTTCCGTTCTTGGGACAACCCCCGTGCCAATGTCTACCGTAAGATGAACGAGATCCCCTATGAGTGGGGCACCGCCGTCAACGTGCAGGCCATGGCATTCGGTAACTCCGGCTCCAACTCCGGTACCGGCGTTGCCTTCACCCGTAACCCCGCCACCGGCGCGAAGGGTCTGATGGGTGAGTACCTCATCAATGCTCAGGGCGAGGACGTGGTCGCCGGCGTGCGTACTCCCTCCCCCATCGCTGAGCTGAAGAAGGTCATGCCTGAGGTTTATGAGGAGTTCCAGACCATCGCAACCCGTCTGGAAACCTATTTCAAGGATATGCAGGACATGGAGTTCACCATCGAGGATGGTCACCTGTTCATGCTGCAGACCCGTAACGGCAAGCGTACCGCTCAGGCTGCTCTGCAGATCGCCATTGATCTGGTGGACGAGGGCATGATTACTGAGACGGAGGCTGTGCTCCGTGTTGAGCCTAAGCAGCTGGACACCCTGCTGCATCCCCAGTTTGATGAGGCCGCTCTGAAGGCTGCCGAGGTCATCGGCAAGGGCCTGGCTGCTTCTCCCGGTTCCGCCTGCGGTCAGGTGGTCTTTACCGCCGAAGAGGCAGAGGAGAAGGTCAACAGCAAGGAAATGCCCAAGGTCGTTCTGTGCCGTCTGGAGACTTCCCCCGAGGATATCGTGGGTATGCAGGTCGCTCAGGGCATCCTGACCGTCCGCGGCGGCATGACCTCTCACGCTGCCGTTGTGGCTCGTGGCATGGGCACCTGCTGTGTCTGCGGCTGCGGCAACGACAACGAGGTCACCATGGACTACGATGCCAAGACCATCACCATCAACGGCCATGTGTTCCACGAGGGTGACTGGATCAGCATTGACGGCTCCACCGGTAACGTCTACGAGGGTCAGATCAAGACCGTCGACGCCACCGAGAACCCCAACCTGAAGCGTTTCATGAGCTGGGCTGACGAGCGCCGCCAGCTGAAGGTTCTGACCAACGCAGATAACCCCACCGACGCTCAGAACGCCATGAACATGGGCGCTGAGGGCATCGGTCTGTGCCGTACTGAGCATATGTTCTTCGCTCCCGACCGTATCAAGGCCGTGCGTGAGATGATCTGCGCTCCCGATGTGGAGGCTCGTAAGGCCGCTCTGGCAAAGGTTCTGCCCTTCCAGCAGCAGGACTTCACCGAGATGTTCCGCATTCTGGACGGCAAGCCCATGACCATCCGTTATCTGGATCCCCCGCTGCATGAGTTCCTGCCCACCAAGGCAGAGGATATTGCTGAGCTGGCCAAGGAAATGGGCATGACTGCCGAGGCTCTGACCAACATCGTCGACTCTCTGCACGAGTTCAACCCCATGATGGGCCACCGTGGCTGCCGTCTGGCAGTCAGCTATCCTGAGATCGCTGAGATGCAGACCACCGCTGTCATCAACGCTGCCATTACCGTCAGCCGTGAGACCGGCGTTATGGTCACGCCTCACATCATGATCCCGCTGGTCGGCGAGGTCAAGGAGCTGAAGTATGTCAAGGATGTGGTCGTGGCTACCGCCGATAAGATCATCGCCGAGTCCGGTCTGGATCTGAAGTACATGGTCGGTACCATGATCGAGATCCCCCGTGCCGCTCTGACCGCCGATGAGATCGCCAAGGAAGCTGAGTTCTTCTCCTTCGGCACCAACGACCTGACCCAGATGACCTTCGGCTTCTCCCGTGATGACGCCGCTAAGTTCCTGGGCTCCTACTACGACACCAAGATCTATGAGTCCGATCCCTTCCAGCATGTCGACCCCAAGGGCGTTGGCAAGCTGGTGAAGATGGCTGCTGAACTGGGCCGTCAGACCCGCCCCGAGCTGGAGCTGGGCGTCTGCGGTGAGCATGGCGGCGACGCTTCCTCCGTGGAGTTCTTCCATGGCGTGGGTCTGGATTATGTGTCCTGCAGCCCCTTCCGTGTGCCTCTGGCTCGCTTGGCCGCTGCTCAGGCTGCAATCAAGAACCCCCGCTAAGCGGAGTTCGACTCTGAGCGTATGATACAGGGTCTTTTGACCCGGTGATTTGTCCAAACGAAGAAACGCCCCCTCGGCATAGCCGAGGGGGCGTTGTTTTTTGTCTTTACTGCACCCAAGCACCGGAGCTATTCACATAGCTGCCGTTGATCCAAGTGTCAGCGGCCATGCGGCCGCTGTCGTAGAAGTAGTAGCAGGAACCGTTGATCCACTGCCAGTCGGTCAGCATATTGCCCTCCGGGGCAAGATAGTACCAGTCGTTGCCAATCCGCAGCCAGCCAGTCATCATGTTGCCTTCCGGGGCGAAATAGTACCAGTAGCTGCCGATGTGCTGCCAGCCGGTCATCATATTGCCCTCCGGGGCAAAGTAGAACCAGTCGTTGCCGATTCGCAGCCAGCCGGTCACCATGTTGCCTTCCGGGGCAAGATAGTACCAGTAGCTGCCGATGCGCTGCCAGCCGGTCAGCATATTGCCCTCCGGGGCAAAGTAGAACCAGTAGCTGCCGATGTGCTGCCAGCCGGTCAGCATATTGCCCTCCGGGGCGAGATAGTACCAGTAGCTGCCGATGTGCTGCCAGCCGGTCAGCATATTGCCTTTCGGGGCAAGATAGTACCAGTAGCTGCCGATGTGCTGCCAGCCGGTCTGCATATAGCCATCCGCAGCAAAATAGTACCAATCGCCGCTAATCCGCTGCCAGCCGGTCACATAGTTGCCGTTGGCATCGTTGTACCACCAGCCGGTGCTGTTAGACTTCCAGCCGGAATTGTTGTCCGGTTTGCCGGAGTTGGTGTCCTGAGTGGTGGAGAAGGCGTCATAGGTGATGACATAGTTCTCGCCATCCGGGACGGCAGTTACCGAGGTTCCGTTTAGGGTAAACGCAGTATCCTTGGTAAAGGTGTGGTCTGCGTCGGTTTTAAGCACAATGGAAACGCTGTAATCGGTGTTTGGCTCAAACACAGGGTGACCGGGCTTCCATGTGGTGGATTCCACGATGCAGCCTTCCTGATCGACCACGGCGTCCTGAGGGGTGTGACCCGTGGCAGGAGCGACCAGAGAAAGAGAAACCTTCGTAATGGGCGTAGGAACCGGCTCCTGGGGCGTCGGAGGGGGCGTTTGGACCTGATAGGGTCTGGGGGCGGAAGTGCCGCCTGCGGCATGGTCAGAGGTTTCCTTCACACGAGCAAAGAAATAGTACTGACCCGGCTTCAGGCCGGAAAAATGGCTGTCGCTCTGCCACCGAACCACATGGCTCGAATCGTCGTCGTAGGAATATCCGTATTCCAGAGAAGGACGGCTGAGGTTGGTCACCTGCACCGTCACACCGGTCCCGTCCGCATCCGGAATCAGGTCCGATATTTCTGCATTGGGTCCGGAATAGCCCCGATTGACGCGAACCACATCGGGTGCATACAACAGAACTGATGCTCGGATTCTTGTGAAACGGGTGGAGTTGCCCACGGGAGGATAATAGGGATATTGCACCAGACGCACGCTATCGTTCGGGCCGCCCTCCACTTTCACCGTGAACAGGCCGGAATAATCATCCGAATCCGTCACGTGCAGGTTTGTCACCAGCCCGGTGTTCACATCGTAATCCACACCCCAAAGCGTGATGGCGTGGCCGGAATTGCTGCCGTACTGATCCGTAATGATGGAGATGGTACAGGGGCCGTAGTGAAGCTGGCGCAAAATATGCTTGGAAAAGAGCTTCATGTTAGAGAACGGAGAGCCGGAGCTCATACCGCTGATTTCCTCGATGAATGGGAAGCGGTTGTCCTCAAAGGAGCCGTATACTGAAAAAGCTTCCTGCGGATCCCAGTCAAAGGACACCGGCGCCCAGCGGTCGCTGGAATTGTTGGGCAGCTGCTTGTACAGGTAGCCTCCGGTTTCCCGATCGGTCAAGTGGCTGCCGTTTGGGTGGTGGTTGTTGCTGGGGAAGCCGCCGGTGAAATACCAGCTGAGGGCCTCCATCGGATCGCCGCCCTCGGCAGGGTCCCAACCGTTCCGGAACCGATTGAAGATTTGTTCCGGATTGGTTTCAAAGCCGTGGGTATCGTCGGGATGCTGCTCCAGATACCGATTCAGATACCAAGAAATCAGGTTGGAGCTGGACGCTGCAAAACACAGACCGTTGTCAATGTTGTGCCACTGTTTGGTGGCGTCCTGCCATCCCTTGTTTTTGGACACACCGGGTGCGTACAGGGTGCCGATCAACTGATTCTGATTTCGGGTCGAGAAGGTCAGCCGCCCGTTCAAATCCGGGACACGGAGGACATAGTTGCCATACACCTCTTTTTCCGGGTATCCGGGATCGTACCGCTTAAAATCCTCGTTTGTCTGAAGGTCGTCTGCGTTGGGAAGCGTAATCAGTCCGCTTTCCGGCTGGGCGGCCTCCTCCTTTCCGGCATCGGGAGGGGTGGTCGAACCGATAATGTCCGACACATCACTATAATACTGTGCCGTGGCACGCATCTCTCCTCCGTCGGCGGCGAATGCAGTCGTCGGGAAGAGGGAGAGGCTGATGCAAACTGCCATCGCCCCTGCAAAGAATCGTCGTTTCATAATTGCAGTTCCTTTTCTCAGAATAAAATAGTTGGATGCTTCTGTGGAAATTTTATCATAAAATGCCATATTAGCAAGACATTTATGAAATTATGTGCCGGGAAAAGGACAAAATATTGCAAAAAACCACGGCACAGAGATGAAACATCAGCGCAAACAATGAAATACGCCCCACGGGAGTTCCCGTGGGGCGTGTTTTGTTCCGAAATTACAGGGAGTCCACTTCCTTGAGCCAGAGCGCACCGCAGACATCGGACGGCATACGCCAATCCCCACGGGGGCTGAGTCCCACAGAGCCCACCTTGGGGCCGTCGGGCATACAGGAGCGCTTGAACTGCTGGGTGAAGAAGCGGTGATAGAAGCGCTTGAGCCACTTGAGGATGACCTCCGGGGAGAAGCTGTCGCCCAGCGCATAGACCGCCAGACGGTAGATTTTCTTCGGGCCGAAGCCCCAGCGGAGCATATAGAACAGGAAGAAATCGTGCAGCTCGTAGGGGCCTACCAAATCCTCGGTTTTCTGGGAGATTTCTCCCTCCACCGCAGGCAGCAGCTCGGGAGACACCGGGGTGTCCAGAATGTCCTCCAGCACATGGGCGAGGGTCTGATTGTCGGCCTGCTGAGCGGCAAAGCGCACCAGACACCGCACAAGGGTCTTGGGAATAGAGGCGTTGACGGCGTACATACTCATGTGGTCGCCGTTATAGGTGCACCAGCCCAGCGCCAGTTCGCTGAGGTCGCCGGTTCCAATCACCAGACCGTTGCGCTGGTTGGCCAAGTCCATCAGCACCTGAGTGCGCTCCCGGGCCTGTGCGTTTTCATAGGTCACATCGTGGTTGTCCGGGTCATGACCAATATCCCGGAAGTGGAGGTTCACGGATTCCCCGATGTCCACCTCCATGAGGGTGGCGCCCAGCTCCTCTGCCAGAATACAGGCGTTGTTCTTGGTGCGGTCGGTGGTGCCGAAGCAGGGCATCGTCACGGCAAGGATGTCCTTGGCGTCCCGGCCCAGCATCTGGAAGGCACGCTGGGTCACCAGCAGGGCGAGGGTGGAATCCAGTCCGCCGCTGAGTCCGATCACCGCCGTGTTGGCGTGGGTGTGCTCCAGCCGCTGGGCAAGGCCCTGAGCGGAGAGCAGCAGCATATCGGCATACCGGCGGTCGGCGTCCACGACAGGAATAAAGGGATTGGAGGGGATGGAGCGGGTCAGCTGAGTTTCCTCCTTCTCCAAATCGAAGTAGACGGAGTACACCTCTCCGCTGGCAGGGTAGGTGCTCATGCGGCGGCGCTCATAGGCCAAGCCCTGAATGTCCACCTCGGTGATGAGCAGGCCGGTGGTGAAAATCTGTTCGGAGAGGATGGTGCCGTTTTCTGCAATCACATCGTGACCGGCAAAGACGGAGTCGCCGGTGCTTTCGCCCCAGCCGGGGTTGGCGTAGATATAGGCGCAGGCCAGACGCTTGGAGGTGCAGGTCAGCAGCGTGCGGCGCCAGTCCGCCTTGCCCGCAGTCTCGTCGCTGGCGGAGGGGTTGAGCAGAATGGTGGCTCCGCCGGCGCACAGCCGGGTGGAGGGCGTGTCGGACACCCAGAGGTCCTCACAGATTTCCACACCGATGGTCAGCAGCGGGTTCTCACTCCAGCGGAACACCAGATTGGTGGACAGCTCCACATCGTCCTGTCCGGCGAAGGAACAGATGGTGTAGGGCAGCTCCCGACCGGAGGTAAACCAGCGCTGCTCGTAAAATTCGCCGTAGTTGGGCAGGTAGCTTTTGGGCACCAGACCCAGCAGCTCGCCGTGGCAGAGGACAGCGGCGCAGTTATAAAGCTTGTTGTTGCACTGGACGGGCAGACCGACAGCCGCCACCAGATCCAGCGCCTCGGTGGCTTCCAGAATGGTGCGCAGGCCGTGTTCGGCACCCTGAATGAGGGTGTCGTGGAGGAACAGGTCCCCACAGGTGTAGCCGGTGATGCACAATTCCGGGAAGCAAATGACCTTCACCTTCTGTGCGGCAGCCTGCTCCATGAGGGCGATGATTTGCCGTGCGTTGTATTCACAATCCGCCAACCGGATTTTCGGAGTGGCGGATGCAACCTTAATAAAACCGTTTTCCATGGTGCAAAATCCCTTCTCTTGGTATGTTTGTCAGCAGTAACTTTACTCTATTTAAGGGAAAAAAGCAATGATTTCCGGGAAATGCCGGGCCCTTTGCCGTCCAAATCGGAAAAAGAGGTTGACAGGAAGGGAAACTTTGAGTATGATAGTTGTAATTTGTTGTTACCATTTGATTCTGATTTTTGATTTTTTACGGAAAGGTGTGGAGACCCATGCAGGGAGAACTAGCGGCTCATTTCCAGAGCCGGAGCCGTTGTCTGTGGCTTTGCTGTCTGGTGATGGCGACTCTGGCTTGTTTTGGACTGTTCCAGAACTGGAATGCAACGGCATCCGAGCCGAACACCCACCCCGGCTACCTGGTGTTGGTGGACGGTGTGGAGGTGGCCGGCGGCACGGACGCTGCTGAGCTGAACCAGATCGCGGACGAGCTGCTGGATTCCTACCGCACGGAGCATACGACCTCTGCGGAGTTCATCAATCGGGTGGAAGTTGTTCCCGGTGAGGTCAGCGAGGCTCTGCCTCAGAAGGAAGTTGCCGCCCCTGCGGTTGCGGATGCGGTGAAGGTCCGTGTGGAGGAAGAGTTCAACAACTACACCGAAACCGAGGCGGACACCATCTATCTCCGGGACGACACCCTCTATGAGGGCGAGTATCAGACCGAGGAAGGCCATACCGGCGAGGAACTGACCACCCAGCATGTGGTCAGCATCAACGGTGAGCCCCGTCTGGTCAAGACCAGCGGCACTGTCACCGTCACCGAGGCAGAGCCTACGGTGATTCGCATGGGCACCAAGACGCGTCCGGAGTATATGTGGCCGGCCCACGGCTCCGTGTCCAGCTACTTCGGCAATGACAACGGCCGTACCCATAAGGGCATCGACATCACCGGCGGCACCGGAACCAATATCTATGCTTCCCGTGCAGGCAAGGTCATCTTTGCCGGCTGGAATGACGGCGGCTTCGGCAATCTGGTCGTTATCGCCCACGATAACGGCACCCAGACCTATTATGCCCATAACTCCTCTATTCTGGTTCATACCGGCGAGTCTGTGGCTCAGGGTCAGCACATCGCAGAGATGGGCACCTCCGGACGCTCCAGCGGCGTGCATTGTCACTTCGAGGTCCGTGTGGGCGGCGGAAATGAGCCCTTTGCCGGCACTCCCGTGAACCCCATGAGCTATATCGGCAAATAAGAACGATAAAATGTA
>JAHHSJ010000067.1 GCA_020025295.1 Oscillospiraceae bacterium
AAATCCGATAGGCGTCGCAAGGCGTGCGGGGGTTCAAATCCCTCCATCTCCGCCAAAAGATCAAAACACTTTGCTTGCAGGGCGTTCAGCCCTGTAAGCAGAGTGTTTTTCTTATTTCTTAGGAATTTCTTAATACGAAAAAGAATTGGATTTCATTCTTGCTATTGCAGAGCAAATCAAGTAAACTATGTCTAACTTCATTGGACAAAATTCTTCCCTTCCTTTGAAGTGCCTCACGCTTAACATATGCTTCACCAGATGCGGAGGTTTTACAATTCAGAAAAGAAAGCAGGGATCTCGAATGAAAACTATGAAAAAAGCCGTTGTTTGTCTATTGTCCTTGGTGCTGGCACTGACAATGCTCACCGGATGCGAAACTTACATGGCCTACACCTTCTCTATTGATAACGGCGACTCCATCAAGGTCTCTTTGGACACATCTGACAAGTTCAAGATTTCTTCGGAGGTTCCTTTTACCATTTCTCAGGATGGCAAGGAGCTCACCCATGGCTCCTTTATTCACGGCGAAGCCTACGATGAGTACATCCAAGCTCTGGAAGCAGACGAAAAGGCTGTGATTACTGACTCCGGTGTCAAAGACGGCAACAAATACACCTACTGGATCTACAACGGCGAGGAATTCAACTATGTGGTTCTGGTCGAAGGCTCCAACACCGGTGTCCTGCTGGGCAACAATGTTTCTCCCGACTCCGCTATGGAGTGTTTTAACCGTCTGACGATTTCTGTGGACGAGGATTAACCTCCCGATTCATTAAATTAAAATCTTCTGCATTTTTCTCTCTCTTCCCCAGCTGGAAAAGCAGCCCATCGTCTGATAGGCTGCTTTTTCATTGAAAAACGGTCCTTGGCATACTGCCAAGGACCGTTTCCTTCATTTTTGTTCAAGGTGCTTGGTAATCCATGTCAGGATGTCAGTAAACACCTCGTCATAGTTAATCTCATTCAGCAATTCATGCCGGGCGTCCGGGTACAGCTTCATGGAAACATCGGAAACACCGGTTTTTTTCAGGTTCTCATACACTTTTTTGACTCCACTGCCATAATCGCCCACCGGGTCCATATCGCCGGAAATCAGCAGCATCGGCAAATTTTTGTCCAGACTTCTATACCACTCGGGATGGTTTGCCTTCTTGCTCAGCTTGGAAAGCTCCTTGTAGCCGCTTGCGGTAAAGAGGAACATACACTTATCATCCTTACGATAGCGGTCCACGATCTCTTCATCCCGGGTCAACCAGTCCTTATCAGTCCGCTGCTGGAATTTCTTATTGAAAGAACCAAATGCCATATGATCCAGCATTTTGCTGCGATGCTTTTCCCCTCGGATTCCTGCCACCAGTCCGCAGATTGGGATACCCAGAGTAGATAAGGGATTGGGACCTCCGGTACCACAGATGATTACACCGGACAGCTCGTACGCATACTCGCTGAGGTACAGTCGGGAAACAAAGGAACCCATACTGTGTCCAAACAGGAAACAAGGAAGTCCGGGGTGCTCTTTCTTCACGATTCCGGTCATAGCATGCAGGTCCTGCACCAGATTGCGGTAGCCGTCCTTTGGCCCGAAATAACCGTAGTCCTCCGGGTCCGAAGATTCGCCGTGACCGATGTGGTCATGGCCGCAGACCACAAAGCCCTTTTGCACCATATCCTTGATGAATCGCTCATACCGCCCGATATATTCGCACATACCGTGACAAATCTGAAGAATGCCAACCGGTTTCGTTGTCGGGGTGTAAATCCATCCGGTCACATATCGTTTGCCATCCGCACTGGGGAATCTGATTTTTTTGGTTTCATAAAGTTCCATGTGATCCTCCTATCTCATGTGAAAGCAAATGCGCAGAGGAGCAGACACTCGATCTGCCCCTCTGCCTGATGCGTGGGATGGACCACCGGACCCGGCAGCCCTTCCCTGCTTAGGAATTTACGGAAATAGAATCCATCTTATAGATGAACTTGACGCTGCCGTCCATCTTGTCGGCAAGGCCGGAGAAGCTGGAATAGTTCTGGCTCACACCAACCATAGCGTCAACGCGATCCACCAGACCGGTCAGATCATTCTGAGCCAGATCAAGAATCTTCTGGATGCCTTCTTCCATCAGGGTGTTCAGGCCCTCGGACAGCTGGGCAGAGCCGTCACGCAGCTGAGTGATACCATCGATCAGCTGGGGAGCCTTCTTCTGCATGGTCTTAACACCGTCATTCAGCTGGTTTACACCGCCGTTCAGCTGGGTCGTGCCATTTTTGAGGGTTTCCAGACCGGAAACAAGGCTGTTTGCACCGGATGCGGCAGTGCCGACACCAGCCGTGTAGGTCTTCAGGCCGATATAGAAGCTGTTATAGCTGTCCAGAGAAGACTTCAGGCCAATCACAGCCTGAGCGCCGGCAGCAGCGGCCTGCAGCTTTGCCTGAACCTCATCAGAAGCCATAGCCTCGGCAATCTTCTTGGCAACCGTATCCTCAATATTCTGAACGATCAGAGCCTTGATTTCATCCGTAGCCATCTTGGCGTCGGTGTTCTCCTTGGTCAGCTGTGCGATCTGAGCCTTCACTTCCTCGGAGTCCATCTGAGCCTGCACCGTTGTGGCCAGAGCAGCTTCGACAGCTTGCTCAATGCCAGCCTGCTGCTCTGCAGTGATCTGACCGGCTTCCACAGCAGCCTGATACTGTTCCACGGTCATGCCGTTCAGTGCCTGAGCAATGACAGCGGCACGAACCTGAGGCTCGGCCTTGCCCTGCACAGCTGCACGCACCTGCTCGGTGACAGCAGCCTGAACAGCGGCAGTAACTTTCTCACGAACTGCGGCGGTGACGCCCGCTTCAATCTCGGGGCGGCGAGCGTTGACCTGCTTGGTCACCTCCGCCTGAGCCTGAGCATAGACATTGGTCTCATCCAGAGATTCAATGACGCCGTTCAGCACGGAAGCGTAGTTGTCAATGGTAAGGGTGGGAACGGTGAGGCCGGCCTTAGCCAGTTCCTCATTTGCTTTATTCAACAGGGTCTGGAACACAGCCTGTGCGCCGTTATTCAGAGCAGCACTGTTCTGGTCCAGAGTGCCGAGACCCTGAGACAGCTGGCTTGCGCCATCATACAGCTGACCGGCACCGGACTGCAGAGCATCCGCGCCGTTCTTCAGCTGATCGGCACCATTGGCCAGAGCGTTGATGCCTTCCACCAAAATCTTGGACTGCTCCAGCAGGGTGTTCAGTCCCTCATGCAGAGCATCGGAACCATCCATCAGCTGATTCATGCCATCGCTGAGCTTATCGGCGGAGTCAGACAGGTCGCCCAAATCCAGCTCATCGGTATCCAGCTCGTTGAACAGAGCAGTGGAAACCATGGACATGGAAGCGCTCAGCTCAAAGTTCTCGACATCAGCGGTGATCTCCACATAATCGGGGATATCGTAGTCGTCCTTGCTGATGTTCAGATTATCCTGCATACCGGGGAATGCCAGGCCAACCACAGCAATCTGGTTGCCCATGTTCTCCAGCACGCCGTTAGTCACGGTCACATTGCGGAAGATGTCGGTATCCAGCAGCATACCGGTGACCACGGTGAAGGGAGCATAAATGGTCTCGTTCTTGCCGTTGATCTTCACCTGCTCGCTGCGATGGTTGGTGTAGTCATAACGAATGACCACCTTACCGCTCTTGCCGGCCAGTTCTTCAGGGGAAATCTTCTTACCGTCCAAAGTATAGCACACAGACATCTCAACGGGAAGTTCTTCCTCAGAAGTTCCCTGATAATAAATATCCTCGCCCTTGGCATCCCAAGTCAGCTTGCCGTTACCATTGTCAGTGAAGGTTTCTTCGCCCTTCACATTGACGATGTCCTTCAGATTGGACTCATCTGCAAACTGATCGGCCTTGTCGCCGTTCTGAATCCAGTCGTTGACCAGAACCTTCTTTGCGGTGCCGTCTGCCTCGGTAAAGACATAGACGGTCTCGTCCTTGAACAGGCCCTCTGCATTGGTCTGGGTCATCACGCTGGATGCGGATGCGGAGGTGTTGGAATTATTGCCGGAACCCTTGTTATTCATGGCATAGGCAGCCGTTCCGACGCTGCCCAGCACCAGACCGGCACAAAGTGCCGATGCAATCACTTTTTTGGCGGTATTATGTTTCATACTGCAGTTCCCTCCTGTTTCTTTGCTGCGATACGAGCCTTTCTCATATCAAAAGTCGTAGCGCAAATGAGTTTGTCGCACAGTGTCAGCAGTGCAGGCAGAATGAAGATGACACAGATCATACTGATCACAGCGCCTCGTGCCATGAGCATGCACATGGATCGGATGATGTCAATGTTGGAATAGAGTGCCACACCAAAGGTTGCGGAGAACAGGCCCATACCGGACACCAGAACGGACGGAATGGACACTGCCAGTGCAGTCCAGACGGCCTTCTTCTTTGCAACACCCTGAACACGCTCCATCTTATAACGGGTGGTCATCAGGATGGCATAGTCCACCGTTGCGCCCAGCTGAATGGTACTGATGCAGATGGGGGCGATAAAGGGCAGGCTCTGACCCAAGTAATGAGGCAGGCCCAAATTGATGAAGATTGCTGTTTCGATGACGGCGATCAGGATGAAGGGCAGAGAGAAGCTCTTCTCTACGATTGCAATAATCAGGAAAATAGCCAGAACGGAAACGGCGTTTACCACACGGAAGTCATGTGCCGTGGTCTCGATCATGTCCTTCATGCAGGGTGCTTCGCCAATCAGCAGTCCGCCTGCATCGTACTTCTTCAAGATTGCGTTCAGCGCGTCGATCTGCTGGTTGACTTCATCACTTGCGACCTTGTATTCCGAGTTAATCAGCATCAGCTCCCACTTGTCGCTCTTCATGATGCTCATGATGGAATCGGGGATCATTTCCTCGGGAATACGGCATCCCACCACAGACTCGAGGCCCAGAACATACTTGACGCCGTCCACATCTTCCATCTCGTCGATCATCTCACGCACCCGCTCAGGTGCCACTTCCCGATCCAACAGAATCATGTGGGTGGAGGCGATGTCAAAATCCTCGGAGAGCTTGGTGTTTGCAATCACATACTCCATATCCTGAGGCAGGCACTCGCCCATGTCGTAGTAGACCTCCTGATTGGTCTTGCTGTAACCAAGGAAAGCAGGCGTCAAAACCAGCACGAACACAATCAGCACGATCACATAACGCTTAACAATGGATTTGGAGAATTTGACCATACTGGGAACCAAAGGCTTGTGCTTGGTCTTTTCCAAGGGACGATCCAGCAGCAGGATCAGTGCAGGCAGCACGGTAACGCAGCCCAGCACACCAAGCAAAACACCCTTTGCCATCACGATGCCCAAATCTCTGCCCATGGTAAAGCTCATGAAGCAAAGTGCAATGAAGCCGGCAACCGTGGTGACAGAGCTTCCGATGACGCTGGTCAGCGTCTGATGGATGGCCAGCTCCATGGCATGATTCTTATCATCGCATCTGTACCGCTGTTCGCTGTAACTGTGCCAGAGGAAAATGGAATAGTCCATGGTAACAGCCAGCTGAAGCACAGCAGACAGTGCTTTTGTGATGTAAGAAATCTGACCGAGGAAGTAGTTGGTTCCCATATTCAGTAGGATCATGGCTCCGATGGATGCCAAGAACACAAAAGGCACCAACCAGTTATCCAAGAACAGCAGCATGGCGACACACGCCAAAATAACTGCAAGTCCCACATAGATGGGCTCTTCCTTCTCGCACAGGTCCTTCAAATCGGTAACCAGTGCAGACATACCGGACACATAGCACTGCTTGCCGCAGATGGAACGAATCTCACGGATTGCATCCATGGTTTCGTCCTCAGAAGTGGAGGTATTAAAGAACACCGCCATCATGGTTGCGTTTTCCGTATTAAACTCATTCAAAATCTTTTCCGGAAGCAGCTCCATGGGAACGGAGATGTCCATGAGAGAATCGTACCAAACCACCGTCTCCACATGGTCAACGGTTTCAATCTGGGATTTGAGCTTGGAAACATCCTTCTCAGGCATATCCTCTACAATAATGAAGGAGAATGCGCCCTTTCCGAAGTCATCCAGCAACTCATTCTGACCGATAACCGTGTCCATGTCTGCCGGCAGATAATCCAGCATATCATAGTTGATTCTGGTGTTGACCATACCCAGGCAAGCCGGGATCATCAGCAGTACAGTCAGAATCAAAATCGGGATTCGGCATTTCACCACCGCTTTTGAAAATCGCATTTCAGCATACAACCTTTCCTTATAAAATCACTCGATCTGCTCGCCGTCAAAATCGAAAGCCGTCGTCTATTCCTCGGTAATCCGTTTTCCGCAGAATCTTTACTGCGGTCAATACCGTAATCAGATTCAGAATTCCCTCCGCCAACAGGGCAAGCCCGATCAGCATCATGATTGCATTCACGCTCTCATAAGGACGGAAAATCAACAGGAACCCAACCACGCCAGTCACCACAGCGGATGTGAGAATCATCCACCAGGAAGTAAGACCAAATTCCTTCGCATCGATGGCAGTTTGGATTTTCAGCAGTGCGTCCGCAAGAATAAAAATTCCAAGCAGCGTGCAGATGAGATGAAGCATCGCATCCGTACGGAACAGCAGGATTACTCCCAACGCAATCAGCAGGATGCCAAACGCCAAGTCAAACTGAAACGCCAGTCGATAAAGGTCTTTGGAGCAGTAACCAACAATCTTTACCGCACCGAACACAATCAGCAGAATACCGCCGATCCTCACCAATAGGTTGATGGAGAAATTCGGAACGGCCATCAGAACAATGCCGAACACAACAAATAGACAGGACAGGAAAATATATCCGTATTTTGCCGCCCGCAATCGTTTGTTCGAAGCCATAATACAGCCCCCTTTTTCAAATAACATTTTGGACTGGTTATATCATACGGTATATTCTTCCCGTTCGGTACGGATAACAAAACCCCTATGCCTGTAATTTAGGCATAGGGGTTCATTTGTCTAAAAATTATTTTTGCTCGCACGCTTCAATCATCTGTTCCAAATCGCCCTGCTTCATTTCACAGATGCGGCGGGTGAAGTCAAGCACATCATCCTTCATCCCGTTTTCAAGCCAATCGGTCACAAGACCAAAGCTCATGCATTTCAGAAATTTAATGATGGCATTACGGTCAAATTCGGAAATTTTGCGATGTTCCAGCTGGTGATCAATGTACTCCGAAACCACATGGTCACTCACTCGCCAAAGGTACTGCTCATAGATTGACCGATTGACCGAGCGGTAAATATGCAGCACCGCTGCCCGGTTCTTCAGAGCAAAGGCAATGATGGCCTCCAGACACTCCTCAATCGAGTCCAAAGAGCCATGTTCGGCAATCAACTGCTCCGCCTCATCCTGAATGATGGTTTCCACAAGCTGAGGGATGTCCTGAAAGTGATAGTAAAATGTATTACGATTGATTCCACAGTCGTCCACAATATCCCGAACTGTAATCTGTTTCAGCGGTTTTTCATTCAGAAGCCGCAAAAACGAAGCCCGAATTGCTTTCTTCGTAAAGTCTGCCACGCATTTCATCCCTTCTTTAAATCTCTTGTTCTGCCTTATAATATCAGATTTTCTTTCTAATAACAATCCGATAAATGTTAACATTGCTCTTTTTC
>JAHHSJ010000068.1 GCA_020025295.1 Oscillospiraceae bacterium
GCAAAAGCTTCCCGCTGTTTTCTGTTGATGATGCGCCCGGTCATCGCTCCGGCGCTGCAAGCCGGTTCAATGCTGTGAAATCCACAACATGGTCTGCATTGCACAGTAATCACTCAAGTAAAACAGAAAGTCCTGATTCGGTCCCTTGCAATACTCCAAAAGTGCTTCTTTGGTATGAAACCGCTTGCAGCCATCGAGTACATCGTATTCGTCGTATTCGTCGTCATCATCACCACAATCTCCCGGCACACCCTGAACGGAATAATAGAGCAGTGCTGCAGTCAATTTGCTTCCCAACTGATCGAAGATCGCACATTCCACGCTCTCCTGAACACCGGCTACCAATTCAGCCAGCATACTGCTTTCGCTCATGTCCTCCAGGTCCTCCTCGGTTACCTTCTCATCGTCGGCAACCAAATCTCGATACAAAGCAGCAATTCCAGCCCCGGTCAGAGGCTCTTGATCGAGCAATTCAGGCTCATCCTGCGGCTCCTCATAAGCCACGAAACCGAACTCCTCGCACAGCTGTTGGATGGCATACGCATAGAGATGGATATAAGCCCGCTCTTTCTCATTGGAATAAGTGGTAAGTCCCGCCTTGTCCAGGCAATCCCACGCAATGCTGTGAAACAAGCCCCCTTCGCTATCGCAAAATTTGCCATGAAAAATGCAGCTTACTTCTTCAAACTTCACGGTTTTCATATGAATACCCCCTATCAACGGTTGCATGAGCCATGCGCATCTGTATGGATTGATGTCAATATATCACATGAAAAGGCCTATAAACAGGACTTATGCTTGCTTCTATCCAACCATCTTACGGATGATACCGCATGGATGATGCGAAGCGTCCCTGCAATCCACATTCGCTTTCTCCTGTCCCTCTCCATATCCCGTTTTTTCCTTGAAAGCACTGGAATAAATTGCTTTTTCGACAAATTTAGTTTATACTAAGAAAGTTCTGTCTTGGCATCCTTTCCAACACAGAAGAAAAAACAACAAGAATTGCGAGGGACATTATGTTAGCACCAAATGAAATTGCCGCCGGCTTCGTTTCGGTTGGAATCAAAAAGACCTCCACCCCCAGTTTGAAACTCTTCTTACTCGGCATCTTCGCCGGCGTCTTTATTGCTCTGGCCGGCGCAGGCTCTGCCATTGCATCCGCCACCATTCCCGATCCCTCTCTGGGCCGGTTTGTGAACGCACTGGTGTTCCCCGCAGGTCTGGTGATGGTGCTGCTGGCCGGCAGCGAGCTCTTTACCGGCAACAGCCTGATCCTGATTTCCGTTCTGGAGAAAAAGGTCACCTTCGCCGCCATGCTGAGAAACTGGTTTTTTGTGTATCTGGGCAATTTCATCGGCTCTATGCTCATCGCTCTGGCTTTCGTTTACAGCCATGTCCCCGATCTCTTCGGCGGCTCTTTGACCGACACTTTAGTGGCCTGCGCAGTCAACAAAACCAGCCTTTCCTTGGGGGACGCATTCCTCCGGGGCATTCTGTGCAACATTCTGGTCTGCATCGCAGTCTGGGTGGCCAGCGCCGAAACCAGCGCCCACGGCAAGATCATCTCCCTGTTCCTCCCCATCGTGATCTTTGTTTTATGCGGATTTGAGCACTGCGTTGCCAATATGTTCTCCATCCCCGCCGGACTGCTCTGTGTGGCAGAATACGGTCTCAATGCAGAAACCCTTTCTTGGGGCGGTATGTTCCTCAACAATCTGCTTCCTGTGACTCTGGGCAATATTCTGGGCGGCTGTCTGGTGAGCCTCGGATACTGGGAAGTCTACCTTCACAATAAATAAACACATGAACAAGGCCCACAGGAGTATCCTGTGGGCCTTACTCTTATTTTTTCTTACTGTGGAGCCAAACTCCAACACCACAAGCGACTACAATCACGCACAGCAGCATCGTCACCCCCACGATGACAGGAGCGGACCGATTGGCATTTTTTGTTTCCGGCACCTTCTGATGCTCGGTTTCTTCTGCTTTGTCCACCGGTTCCTTGCTCTGCTCCGCACTCGGCTCGGCGTTTTGTTCCACAGCCGTCTGCGTATTTCCAGAAAGCGTTTCGCTCTCGGTTTCACGCTGGGCTGCAGGCGCAGAACCATCTGCTTTCTCTGCCTGAACAGGCTTCGGCTCTACATTCGGAGCCGGTGCTGCCGGAGCATTGGATTCCGGCTTTTGCGGCAGCTGCGGTTCCAAGTCGGCAGGTCCTTCCGGTTCCGGCTCCCAAGGCTCCTGCGGCTGTACCGGCGTTTCCGGCTCTGCCTCAGGCGGAAGTTCCGGTTCCGGCTCCGGTATCACCACCGTTGCGATATTGGATACCGTGACAGGGTAATCCACCACTTTTCCGCTGCTAAGCAACCGAATCTTAAATACAAATGTTCCGTTTTCCCGGAAGGTATAGCTGTCAGCGCCACCGTTATTCACGATCTGGTGTGCGCTGGGATCGATTGTGACTCGCACTTGAACCGGACCATAAGTTTCTTCCTGCGTGGAATACACGGTTTGCACCTGATCTTTGGATGCATCCATCCATCCAACGGTTGCAATCACCTTTCCGGTATGTCCCGCTTCGTCCCGCACCTCAAATGCAAAACTGCCATTCTTCTCAAAGACGAATTCGTTTTTGCCTCCGTTATTCACAACCGTAAAGGACTCACCATCTCTGTCCGCTTTCAGCACCGCTTTCACTGCTTCACCGGTCCACTGCGTTTCGGAGTACTCCACATGAACCGCAGGGGCAAGCGAATCAATGTAATCGACGGTGGCGGTCACTTTTCCGGTATTTCCATAGGAATCCGCCAGTTCAAAGGTAAATGTCCCATTTTTCGTAAAGGTGTAGACAGGCATTTGGTCGTTGTTGGAAACATAGACATCATCAAATTCAAATCCATCAACGGTGGCCGTCACATGGTTATAGGTATGCTTTGTTTCAGAATAAGTGATGGTGCCTGTCAATTCTGCTTTACGAATCCAATCCACTTGTGCCAGCACTTCATAGTGGTTGTCATATTGATCCTTGTACCGGAATGGGTGGATTCCGTTTTCCGTAAAGGTATAGGTTCTTTCTCCCTCAAGCATCTCATACCCATCCGGCAGTTCAATGCTGGCCACAACATCCTGATTGGTGTGATTGGTGTTTGAATACGACACTTCCGCCAACGGCAGATCGTCTTTGCTCCGATCTTCATAGAAATTCAGCATTCTTCCGCTGAAGTACCGATTCTCTTCCGCAGCACTATTGCCCCAAGAGTTCAGTCCCTGAACCATCAAATACTTGGCTTGGTGCTCCGAGTTGAGGAGAATGGTTTTCATGTCCTCTGTATTCTTCAGAGAAGCGCTGCCGACTTCCTCCCAATTCTTCTTATCCAGACTGATATAGATTTTAACATCTCTCCATCTTCCGTTGGGAGAATGGGGGAAGTATTCCAGTGCGGAAAGGAAGCGAGGCTCATCAAACTCCACGATATATTCCATTTTATCAATCAGATGATAAGCGGAATGCCAGCGTGTATCCATATTTCCGTCAATCAGGTTGCGTCCGGCTTGATCGCCATTATTCTGCTGAGAGGAGCAGGAAACCATCTTGACGTGTTTCAGCGGCAAATAGGTCTTTTCGGGGGTGTCCGCATTGGCCGAGAATGTATATGTGTCAATCTCGCTTTTCAGGGTGCATCCATGATTTGCATAACGGAGTGCAACTTCCTGATCTCCCGAAAAACGCAGTTCCGCATCCAGCCCCGGAATGTACTCGTGCCAGGCAGCTCCACCATCTTGGCTGAATTCCAGATTTTGGGTGGCTCCCACAAACAAGTTTTCATAGTCGTTCAGTCGAACGCCATTGTCTTTCGGACGCTTGGGAGAGACCAGATCAATGGTGTAACTGTTTTTCACACCGACCAGGCCAACCTGAATGTCATTCTCCGCCGTCAATTGCGCCAGCTGTTCGTCGGTCAGCTGAATTTCATGTTCCGGCGTCACGATCCATTCCTTGCCGCCATCAATGCTGTACTTCACCCGTACGCTGGACTCATCATACATCTCATTGAGTACGATCTTCCCGGCCTTTTCCCCGTCAAAGGAGAAGCTTGCCAGATAAGAAGTGTTAATATTCAGCAGCTCGTTTGCCAGAAGTTTCCAGATGTCCGGCTGTCGGCTGTCGTTCAATGTAGCATTTTGGGCCGTTTTCAAGGCGTCCAGACGCAGCAGTTCAAATTCAGCCAAATCATGCACATCGGTGACCTTGGCTTTCACCGGGTTCAGCAAATCATCCATCGGTCTGGGATAGTAGGTCAGTGCATCCATGATTTCCTGACCGTAGTTCAGGTAATCCTTACTGGTCAGCGCTGTATCCGCCAATTTGACCGTGGTCAAACCATCCCATGCATCCAGATTGAATGATTCAAATTCAATTGCCTTCCGGTACAACTGCTCTTTCGTCTGCTGGTCCTGATAGCTATTGGCCAGCAGGACGCACTGGTTGGCTTTTACATAATTGTCGAAGTCTTCCACAGCATCATATGCCATAACTGCGTACACGCCTCTGAAGCGCTGTGCCATCGCATACTCAGAGGTGCCCCATCCCAGCATATAATCTCCCCGTTCGCTGTTGAACTTCGTCCAGCCGGAAACATCATTTTGCAGCGTCCAGATGTACCGGTTCTGGGCAGGAGCATACTGCCATGTCAAGGTTGCAGCATGGCCGGGCTGGCCCACCACAGTAGAAGGTCGACCGAACACTTCCGCCAAGTTTGCGTAGGTCTTTGCCAAGCCTCCGCACACGGCGCCTTCTTCAAATACGATCCACAACCGTCTGATGTCCTTTCCATAGTCATCAAAGTAGTCTTCAAAATCATATTTGTCATTCCACATCTTCCGGTTGCTTTCCGCATAATATCTGGGATCGTGGTATTGGAAGGTGTTCTTGTATTCAATGTATGTATAGGCATCCAAGAAGTTTTTCTGATTGGCTCTTGCCTGAAACGCGTAATTTGCCAGCCAGAAAAACTCGTCATCATTCATGCGTGCATCCACAACCCAGCGCATCATGGGAACCTTCAATGCCCGGAACTGGCTGCCGGACCACTTATTGTGTGCTTCCCCCTGCCCTGCATCATCCATGATCCCACCGGGCTCCGAAAGCGTGATGTAGGTTTCAAACCGCTTCACAGGATCGCTGCCCTTGTTGGGCTCCATCCAAAAGCAAACATTACTGGGGTAGTTAAACGCACTGGCAATGCTGACTGCCAATCTCAAATAGAAATTATCTTCACTGGGATCTTTCAGCAGATCTTTGTGCTTATTATAGATCTGACAAAAGGCCACCATTCCTTTATAGGGGCTTGTCCCACCCATTTTGCTCAGGGGACCGCCTTCTATAAAGTATGCCAGTGCCTGCTCATCGTTACGCAGGAACTCAATCGCCTCTCGATAGTCCACATGATTGTAAAGTCGCTTTAATGCGCCGTATCCGATGCGATTGACAAATTCTCTTTCGTAAATTGTGTGAATATTCCGGCTCAGATTTTCTTCGACCGACATTCCGGACAAAATGGCGTCATATTCTTCCACCGTATGAAAGGGAACATTGTTTTCCACACTCGGGTCGTAATCCGGTTTCATGAGTCTGGCGTCTGCATACACAGCATGGTCGTGGCCTTTCTGACCAAGGTCATCTGCGTACAGCTTCAGGAATTTCTTTCCTGTGACCATGACATCCACAAAAACGGCATCGCTGTTTCCTTTCAGGGGGCCTGTCTGCTCCAAATCCTGCCAGTGCTCGCCATCATCCGAAACAGAAATCGTAAATTTGACGCCGTTTCCGTTGTTTTTCACCCGGGCATCCACGCCCACATAGGCAATGAATCTCGATTGAACCTCGGAATATGCGCTGATATCATACACAACGCATGATTTCGCATGGGCACATACTCCCGCCTCAAAGGAAACGGTTTCCCCTTCCACATTCAATTGGATTCCCGGGTCGCTGTTGCTGTTATCCAAGAGAATCGTTTCATATCCCACATAGGATTGCTCTTCCAGATACGGTATCTCGGATAGATAGTAAAAGTTTCTGTCTCCGGAAGCACGGACGGTTGCCTGCTCGGGTTCTTCCGCCCAAGCGGTCATCGCTGTGCCAAAGGCAGACAGTGCCATGGCTGCAAGCAGGCAGCCTGTGATGATTTTTTTGATATATTTTTCTCTCATAAAACAGTCCTTTCTTTTTTTCTTTACTTATACGATAGAATCCCATAATTTTCAAGACATTTTTTCATAATCGGGTTCCTTTTTTGAAAAATTTTCTATACCCGATACATTTGGATGCTCGCCGCAGAACCACAATCTGTTATGACGCCCTGCAAGCCCTGCAAACCGCTTCCGAAGCGGAATTCTTTTTGCAAGAAACCGACCGCACCCGCAGGAAAACCCTAGAGGTGCTGCCTTGCCCGCTGTTGGTTTCTCTCCCCGGCGAAACACTGTCCCTGACGGAAAAACCGCTCCATGCAGCATGCGTGGGGCGGTTTTTGCAATGGTCCAATGAACTTAAAGGACCTGATGATTCTCCATAACGATGGGCGGCAGCTCGGTTTTATCTCCGTACAGGTCGGCTCTGCTGAGGAGATACTGTTTCAGCTCCTCCCGATTGCCGAACTTCGTTGCTTGGAAGGGCAGCTGGGGTCCGTACTTTTCCACAAACAGCAAGCCATCCCCGGTATCCACCAGAACACCGGTATGACCCACAAAGCGCACCGAATCAAAGGGCAAATCCAGATAGACCGTGATGAGAGAGATGCCGTCTCCCCCTACCTGAATGTCCCGCTCCTTCCATGCGTCCAGAATCCGCTGGGTCTGCTGCTCCAAGGTGTCCGCTCCGTCCACCGACACCCAGCCAAAGAGGGAGCCATAGTCACTCCGCTCCTCCTCACTGAGCGCAAAGGGGGCATAGGTATCCATAGCCTCCTCGTCAAACAGCAGAATGGCGTCCTCCTTCGGGCGGCTGCCATTGGTGTGGATGAAATTCTTCAGAAGCAAATAGCTGGTCAGGCGGCAGTTTGCCTCGGGAAGCAGAGTTCCGTCCTCTGCCTCTTTGCTTTCCACGATCCAGCCGCTGTAATCCACACCCGGTCCGGCAGCCGTCTGCATCCCCTCCGTCAGCGTCCCGGAGGTCACTCGGGCATTGAAGTCATCCGCCCATGCCATGAGGGTTTCCGTCTGCTCCGCAGTCACTCCGTGGTCTTGCAGCAGCTGAGCCACCTGCTTCTGCGTAGGCGTGTCCACCAGATTGGAATACTCGATTTGGGTGTCCTCCGCCGCATGACCGCCGCAGCCGACACACAACATGGCCGTAAGCACTCCAACCACCCATATCCACAAGCGTTTTTTCATCGTACCCCTCCTGTTCGGAACGAAGTTTGCTTTCATATACCGCTTTATTATATGGATACCCGGGGGTGGATACAATTCTTTTTTGCAATCTTAGTGTATCTTTAAGAAAAGCAGGGCACAAAGCCGCTCGGCTTTGTGCCCTGTCCTTTTTTCCTGTTTTATTTTATGTTCCGCAGCGTATCAGGC
>JAHHSJ010000069.1 GCA_020025295.1 Oscillospiraceae bacterium
GGAAACCAGCCAACTTGTGCAAAAAAGTGTGGAAGTTGTGCAGGGTGGTGTGGAACTTGCACCTGACGGCACCGCCGCCCCGGACGAGGGTTCGGACGAAGGCGGAGGAATGGAGCAGGAAGTGCAGCCGGTTCCGGCGACCGCTTCTGCCGATGACGGACGCACAAGGGGTGGTGACCGGCCTGCCGCTGTGGGAACGGTTCCTTACTCTCAGGAGAGGTAATAGTCCATCTCCTCCACCGTCAGCTGCTGCTCTCTCTGAAGGGCGGCGTTGATGCCGTAGCCCAAAATTCGGCTCAGCTCACAGACCTGAGCGTCCACATCCTTGGGCGTGACCAGCATATGGGAGAGATCCTCCTCCGAACTGCCCCCAAATTCCCGGCACACGGTGTCCCCATCCACCACGGTGGGCACGCCGATGGCGATTACCGGGACGCCCAGCGTCTGCTCATTCAGTGCGGCACGGGAATTCCCCACCCCGGAGCCGGGGATGATGCCGGTGTCAGAGAACTGGATGGTGGTGCAGAGACGGTGGATACTCCGGGCAGCCAGAGCATCCACGGCCAAAATCAGCTTGGGCCGCAGCTCCCGATGGATGGCGGACACCAGAACGGCGCTTTCCACACCGGTGGTGCCCAGCACACCGGCGGCCAGCGCCGCCACCGGGAGAAAGCCGCCGAAGGAATCGGGGGCGTTTTGGGTCAGATGCCGGGTGACCAGCACATGGTCGGCGCACCGAGGACCGACTGCATCCGGAGTGACGGCTCGATTGCCCAGACCCACCACCAGCGTCTCCCCTAAGTCCTCCGGCAGCAGCCGGGAAAGGCAGCGCCCCACTGCATCCACGGCCCGGGCAAAGGCGTCCATGCCGGTGTTGTGATAGTCCTGCAAATCCAGCGTAAGATACCGCCCCACGGGCTTTCCCACCTGACGGGCAGCGGCTTCCTCCTCCACCACAACCGAGGTCAGCGGAAAGCCGAACAAGGTCTCCTCGTTTACGGAAATGCCCGGCTGATGCCGGGAAATCGCCGCTTCTGCGGCCTCCAACGCCAGATCAGTTCGCCCGTTCTGCATCCAATATCCCTCCTGAAAACCCCATATCTTGTGGAAAATACAATATTCTTGTGCCAGTATTTGCGCCAATGCGAAAAGTATGCGGAAACAGGAAAAAAATTTGAAAAAATGATTGCTTTTTATTGCATCAGGTGATAAAATATCTATCTGCACGGGTATGTCGTGCGTCCGCTCAATTTCAACAAGAGCTGAATTTTCGGCTCTTTGTGAAGATTTTGAATGAGGAGGTGTTTGGTTTGCCGAATATCAAGTCCGCTAAGAAGCGCGTTCTGGTCATCAACACGAAGACCGCTCAGAACCGCGCCGCTAAGTCTGCGCTGAAGACTGAACTGAAGAAGTTTGACGCTGTTGTTGCCGAGGGCAGCAAGACTGAGGCTGAGGCTGGTTACAAGGTGGCCGTCAAGGCTGTCGATAAGGCTGCCGCCAAGGGTCTGATTCATGCCAACAAGGCCGCCCACAAGAAGAGCCAGCTGACCATCAAGCTGAATGCGATCGCTGAGTAATCTCTCTGTGGTACAATAAGAGCGTGTAAATTACCGTCTGTCTCGTGCAGACGGTTTTTTACTGCCTGTTTTGGGTATATTGGCGCCGGAATTGCAAAAGAAGTTGTTTTTCCCGCCGGATGCTGTATATAATAAAGGGAAACCCAAAGGTGAAAGGGAGGGCATGACCGTGTTCTCTGAAAAAATAGATCATTTGCCGCATCCCATGCGGTTCGGCGCTCGGTGGGTGCAGCTGTTCTTTCAGGCGCAGACCACCCGAGCCGCCGCCCAGATGAGTTATTATCTGCTGTTTTCCATGTTCCCACTGCTGATGATTTTTGTGTCCGCACTGGGCTTCTTCCGGCTGAATGTGGATTGGGTGCTCAGCGTCATCTACCGCCTTCTGCCGCAGGTCAGCGGTGTGGTGGAGGACTATGTGACCTACATTTTCTCCGTGGAGTCTCCCCGGCGTGTAGCCATCGGTGCGGTCATGGCGATTACCGCCAGCAGCGCCGCCTTCCGGGGCTTGGTGCGCTATATGGGCGATGTCACCGGAAAATCCACCTTCCGTGGGCTGAAGCTGATGCTGGTCAGCGTGTTTATGAGTCTGGTGCTGCTGGGTACCATCTTTGCCTTCCTGCTGGTGGCTGTCACCGGTCGGTGGTTCCTCACCCTGCTGGTGGAGCGGTTCCACTTCGATGTGGCGGCGCTGACTTGGGACTGGCTGCGTTATCTGCTGGCGCTGGCGGTGGGCGTGCTGGCCATCACGGTGCTGTACCGGGTGAGCCTGAGCCGCCGTGCCATGCCCGGAAGCAAGGTGTGGCCCGGCGCTGTGCTGGCCTCCCTCGGCATGGTGGCAGGTACCGCCTTTTTCTCGCTGTTTTTGAACAGCGGCCGCAAATACTCCCTCATCTACGGCTCTCTGGCCGGTCTGATCCTGCTGCTGCTTTGGTTTTTCGTCTGCTCCAACATTCTGCTGGCGGGCAATTTGTTTAACTATCTGCTGGCAAAGCGCCGTCAGGAACGGGAACAGGCGGCGCAAAATCCTCCGGAAGGACACGATGCGGTTTCGTCTTGACGAAATCGGGGAAAGAAGGTATCATGTGCCTATGACTACCGCCGATTCGGAGGCAATTCACTCCGTTTCGGTGCGAGAGAGCGTCCCCAAAGGAGTGAAAAGATATGGTGAATTATAAGAATCTGTTTATGCGGTATATGGACCGTGAGGGCGTGAAGTACACGGAGATGGACGACCATGTGGTCAAAGTCGTTTACACCGGAGACAACCTGAAAACCATCCCGGTTTTTGTGTTCTTCGATCAGGACGGCGAACCCCTGATTTCCGTGAAGTGCTGGGAAATCGCCAACTTCAAGGAGGACAAGATGGCCGGCGGCATGATTGCCTGCAATATGCTGAACAAGGAGTATCGCTGGGTCAAGTTTTACTTGGACGATGACAGCGATGTGGTGGCACAGATCGACGCCTATGTGGAGGAAACCACCTGCGGCAGCGAGTGCCTGAGCTTGGTCAAGCGCATGGTCAACATCATTGACGAGGGCTATCCTACCTTTATGCGTGCCATCTGGGCATAAGCAAACAAACGAAATTCCCGCAAGGGGCGGTCTGCGGACTGCCCCTTGTTTTTTTGCGCTCCGGGTCAAAAAGAGGGGAAAACGGCACTGTTTTGGACGGTTTTTCGGTAAAAATGGAGGCAGCCATGGGGGAGTCCCTTGACGCAGAGGGAGAAATGTGATATATTCCACCCATACGAAATGCGTTGACGAGGAACAGTACCTCTTTTCCTTCTCACACAGAGAGCGGCCGGTGGGTGCAAGGCCGTGAGAAGAAAGCAGGGAAGGCGCCTCTGAGCTGCGGACCGAGGGAGCGATGTGCGCTCTATGTAGGCTTCGCCGGCAGCCCACCGATATCCGGGCATGGAGTGCGGCAGACTCGGAACGAGTGGGCCGAATTCAGGTGGTACCACGGATTTTCATTGGAAAGTTCGCCCTGATCCCCTTGGGGGTTCGGGGCGTTTTTTTATTTCACCCATCATTGCACACGGCAGCCAGCCGTGGACGAAAGGAATGTATTTGTATGAATCAGAACGAAAAGACCATGGAAAAAATCGTGACTCTGTGCAAGGGCCGCGGCTTCATCTTCTCCGGCAGTGAGATTTACGGCGGCCTCGCTAACACTTGGGACTACGGTCCTCTGGGCGTGGAGCTGAAGAACAATGTCAAGAAGGCTTGGTGGAAGAAGTTTGTTCAGGAGAACCCCAACAATGTGGGTCTGGACTCCGCCATCCTGATGAACCCCCAGACTTGGGTGGCCAGCGGCCATCTGGCTGGCTTCAGCGATCCTCTGATGGACTGCAAGGAGTGCCATGAGCGTTTCCGTGCCGATAAGCTGATTGAGGACTGGTCTGCCGAGCATGAGTTTGAGCTGCCCAAGCCCGTCGACGCCTTCTCCAACGACGAGATGGCTGACTTCATCGAGGAGCATCAGATCGCCTGCCCCACCTGCGGCAAGCACAACTTCACCGACATCCGTCAGTTCAACCTGATGTTCAAGACCTTCCAGGGTGTCACCGAGGATGCCAAGAACACCGTGTACCTGCGTCCCGAGACCGCACAGGGCATCTTTGTCAACTTCGCCAACATCCAGCGCACCACCCGTAAGAAGCTGCCCTTCGGCGTCTGCCAGATCGGCAAGAGCTTCCGTAACGAGATCACTCCCGGCAACTTCACCTTCCGTACCCGTGAGTTCGAGCAGATGGAGCTGGAGTTCTTCTGCAAGCCCGGCACCGATCTGGAGTGGTTCCAGTATTGGCGTTCCTTCTGCCGTCAGTGGCTGCTGGACCTCAACATGACCGAGGAGCATCTGCGCCTGCGTGACCATGAGCCTGAGGAGCTGTGCTTCTACTCCAAGGCAACCACCGACTTCGAGTTCCTGTTCCCCTTCGGCTGGGGCGAGCTGTGGGGCGTGGCTGACCGTACCGACTACGACCTGACTCAGCATCAGAATGTGTCCGGCAAGGACCTGACCTACTTCGATCAGGAGACCGGCGAACACATTGTCCCCTATGTGGTTGAGCCTTCTCTGGGCGCTGACCGTGTCACTCTGGCCTTCCTCTGCGACGCTTACGATGAGGAAGTGGTGGGTCAGGACAAGAAGGGCAACGACGATGTGCGTGTGGTCATGCACTTCCATCCGGCTCTGGCTCCCTTCAAGGCCGCTGTCCTGCCTCTGAGCAAGAAGCTGGCCCCCAAGGCTCAGGAGGTCTATGCCGAGCTTTCCAAGTACTTCATGGTGGACTACGATGATGCCGGCTCCATCGGCAAGCGTTATCGCCGTGAGGACGAGATCGGCACTCCCTACTGCATCACCGTGGACTTCCAGACCATCGGCGACGGCGAGACGCCTGCCGACAACGCAGTCACCATCCGTGACCGTGACACCATGGAGCAGGTCCGTGTGCCCATCGACCAGCTGAAGGATTGGCTGGCGGAAAAGGTGGCCTTCTAAAAAACAAACATCAAAGCACCCCATCTGCAACGGCAGATGGGGTGCTTTGCATTGCAGAGGAGTGGGAAATGTGTTTGAGTGAATTTTGTAATAAAAAATTCTGATAAAATGGAAAAAATAGACGAATTTTGATGGTTTAAGATTGAATTCAAGCCGCCGGGCGGAATATGCTTGCGTCCGGGGAGGATCGGAACTATAATACAAAAGAAGAATCGAGGAGATGTGCGAGGAACGCACATTTTTTGTTGCTTTTTGGATTGATCGTGAGAAGGAGTTATGTTGTGAAACGAACTATTTGCCGTTATCTGACGGGACTGCTCTGTACCGCAGTGCTTCTGGCTGGTGTCCTTCCGACCCACGCATACGCAGCGGAGGAGAACATTCCCATTGACGCAGCACATTTCCCGGATGCAGCCTTCCGGGATTTTATTGCCTGTGCCGAGTTTCATGTTCAAGCGGGGACTGATACTTCTGAGGAGGGTGATTTCCCCATTGACCGCAATCGGGACGGTCAGCTGAGCCGGGAAGAGCGAGATGCTGTGGCATATATCATCTTGGGCAAAGATGACCCGATGGGCAGCAGCGGCCGTGTCTCGGTGGATACCGACCAGTATCCCATTGCAGACCTGACCGGCATCGGCTATTTCCCCAATCTGACTTATTTGCAGATCGGCGGCCGATTTGAGGGTGACCCGACCGAGTACCCCAGTTATCTGACGGGTACGGTGGATCTGTGGGACAACCGGAAGCTGAAAACAGTGATTCTGGCCAACGGCAGTGTGTCCGATGTGAATATCACCGGCCTGACCTTTGACACGCTGGACCTCCACGGCAATCAGGTGGAGAACCCGGATCTTTCCGAGCAGGGCGAATCGCTGTCCGGTGTCTCCAACTACAACATGGGCAAGAGCGAGCAAGCGGATCACCCTGTGGTCTGTCTGGATGCGGGGCATTACGGAAAGTACAACCAAAGCTCTGTGGTGCCTGCGTATTATGAGTCTGATATGGCGTGGAAACTCCACCTGATGCTCAAGGAAGAGCTGGAGAAGTACGGCATTGAGGTCAAAATCACCCGACCGAATCAAGATCAGAACCTTGCTATTGTGCGGCGTGGCTTGATGGCAGAAGGCTGTGACCTGTTCATTTCCATCCATTCCAATGCAGCCGACAGCAGCAGTCCGGACCGTCCCGAGGCCATTCACTTTGTGCCAAGAGCGGACAGCGACTTGGACGAGCGGTCTGCTGATATCGCAGAGCGTCTGGGCCAGACCGTTTATGAGGTGATGGGCACCCATCAGAAGCCCAAGGCATACAGCCGCCTGTCCTCGGATGACCGGGACGGCAACGGCAAATATGATGATAATTACTACGGTGTGCTGCACGGTGCTCAGACGGTCGGAGTGCCCGGACTGATTCTGGAACACAGCTTCCACACCAATGAGGACGCCGCAAACTGGCTGCTGCAGGAGAGTAATCTGCGAAAGCTGGCAGTGGCGGAAGCCAAGACCATCGCAGACTGGTTCCAGGAGCAGAAGCCGGAACAGAAGCCGGAGCAAAAGCCGGAGCAAAAGCCGGAGCAAAAGCCGGAGTGGAAACAGGACGAGACGGGCTGGCGGTATGAGTATCCAGACGGCTCCTTTGAGGCGGATCGGTGGGCGATGCTTGACGGGGCATGGTATCATTTTGATGCTCAGGGTTATATGCAGACCGGCTGGCAGGAAATCGAGGGGAAGCGGTACTATCTGACACCCAACGGCCCGATGGCGATCGGCTGGCTGCGGATCGGCAACGACTGGTTCTATCTTGCCCCGGAGGGCAATATGCAGACCGGCTGGCAGGAGATCGAGGGTAAACGGTACTACTTCTACACCGACGGTCGTCTGGCCACAAACACATGGATTGACAATCAGTATGTGGACGACTCCGGCGCTTGGGTGGAGAAGCCCGTGGCGACGGGCTGGCAGTCCAACAGCAGC
>JAHHSJ010000007.1 GCA_020025295.1 Oscillospiraceae bacterium
ATCATCGTGGTGATGATGCTCATGACCACAGCCGCAGTCATCATCGTGGTGGTGATGTTCGTGACCACAGCAGCAGTCATCATCGTGGTGATGATGCTCGTGACCACAATCGCATTCGTCATGATGATGGTCGTGCGTTTCTTCCATAGGGAGGCGGCTGTGCGTGTCGTGCGCGTGGGTGCAGCCGTCATTGTGGGAATCGGACAGGTGGTTCGACATAGGATCGCCTCCGTAAACTCATTCATTAACATATGAACAATTGCTCATATGTTAATATGATAATAGCACTGGGCTATTTCGCTGTCAATATGAAAGAAATAAAATTTCGGGAAAAGTTTGACCTGTATTCCGGACCGGCTAAGGGGACGGACGGCAGCCGTCCGACGAAACCATTTACTTTGCCGGGATGTATGCTACAATGGGGAAGGGAAGGGGCGGTGCTTTTGACAGCTGCATTTCCCCATGCACACATTATCTATATTATAAGAGCACAAATAGATAAAATTTGTACGCAAAGGCCAAGGCGGAGAACCGAGTGATTTTCAACGGTTTTGATGTTGATTTTGTGCAAAAATACGGTCTTTTTTGAGAAAAGAAGGAAGTTTTGAACTTTTTCTGAACGGCTGAAAAGTACTTGTATTTTTAACGCAAATAGAATAAAATAAATAATGAGTTTCTGTGAAATTGTACGCGCCGTTTTTACGGCGAGGAAAGGAAGTGCTCCGGAATGAGAATTCAGATGGAAAAAGGCTGGGTCATTATCGGTAACGATGTGTTTACCCAGATTGCAGGCGCAGTTGCAACCAATTGCTTTGGCGTCAAGGGTATGGCGGTTCGTTCCAAGACCGATGGTCTGGTCCATTTGCTCCGCCGTGAGTCCATGTCGAAGGGCGTCAAGGTGACCGCCAACGAAGACGGCAGCGTCACCATTGATCTGCATATCATTGTGGACAGCGGCGTCAATATCGCTGCAATCAGCAGTGCAATCACGAAGGAAGTTGCTTATAAGGTCAAGCAGTTTACCGGTGTTGAGGTAAGCAGCGTGGAGATCTTTATCGACTCCGTCTCTTTTGCCTAAAGCCGAGCGCGGTAAGGCGAGTGAATGGATAACTGAAAGGAAGAAACAGATTTATGATTGATATCATCGAGGGTGAACAGCTGCGCAGCATGATCCGATACGGCGCTGCCGCTATTCAGGCTGAGAAGCAGGCAATCAATGATTTGAATGTGTTCCCTGTGCCTGACGGTGACACCGGCACCAACATGAGCATGACCATCGGCGCGGCTGTGACGGCCCTTGCCAACAAGTCCGGCAATGTGAGCGAGATTGCCGCAGCCAACGCTTCTGCGCTGCTGCGCGGCGCCCGCGGCAACTCCGGCGTCATTCTGTCCCTGCTGTTCCGGGGCATTTCCCGTTCTCTGAAGGGCAAGGAAACCATGGACGGTGTGGATTTTGCCGCCGCTCTGGCGGAGGGCGTTTCCGCTGCCTACGGCGCTGTGATGAAGCCCGCTGAGGGCACCATCCTGACCGTGGCCCGTCTGTCCGCAGACCGTGCTGCCGAGGCCTGCATGGAAGATACCAGCTTCCAGTATGTGCTGGAGGCCGTTCTGGCTCGGGGCGAAGAGGCTCTGGCAGATACCGTGAATCAGAACCCGGTGCTGAAGAAAGCAGGCGTCGTGGACGCCGGCGGCAAGGGCTTCCTGGTGATTATGGGCGGTATGCTGTCCTTCCTGAACGGTGAGCCGATGGCCGAGGGCGGCGAAGAGGTGGAAGTGAAGGCTAAGGCCGACTTCACCACCTTTGAAACCGGTGAAATCAAGTTCGGTTACTGCACGGAGTTCATCTGCTCCCGTGACAACGATAAGGACCCCAGCGCACTGCGCACCTTCCTGAACGATCTGGGCGACAGCATGGTGCTGGTGGATGACGAAGAGATCATCAAGGTACATGTCCACACCAACCATCCCGGCAAGGTGCTGGAAGAGGCCCTCACCTACGGCGCTCTGCTGAAGGTGAAGATCGAGAATATGCGTGAGCAGCACACCGAGCTGATGAGCGAGATGGGCGAGGCTCAGCAGCAGGACGACGGCGAGCGCAAGATTGCTCCCAATGAGAAGAAGTACGGCTTCGTTTCCGTCTGCGCAGGCGACGGCCTGAACGAAGTGTTTACCGATCTGGGCGTGGACGCCATGGTGTCCGGCGGTCAGACCATGAACCCCTCCACCGAGGACCTGCTGAAGATGGTGGACGCCACTCCAGCAGAGGTGGTCTTTGTCCTGCCCAACAACAAGAACATTATCATGGCCGCTCAGCAGTGCATCCCTCTGTCTGAGACCAAGAAGGTCGTGGTCGTGGAGACCAAGACCGTGCCTCAGGGCATTGCCGCTATGATGGCAGTGGATCTGGAAGCAGAGAACGAGGATGTGCTGGCGGAAGCGATGATGGAAGCAGCTCAGAATGTCCAGACCGCTCAGATCACTTACGCTGCCCGTAATTCCGACATGGACGGCCTGAGCATCAAGGAAGGCGACTATCTGGCTCTGCTGAACGGCAAGCTGCACGGCACCTCTCCTGATATTAACGAAACCCTCGTCTCTCTGGCTAACTCCGCCAAGGAGGCCGACGCCGAGTTCATCACTCTGTTCTACGGCGAGGATGTCACCGAGGAGCAGGCAGCTGAGGCAGAGGCTGTGTTCAGCAAGATTTGCCCCGACGCAGAGGTTACCACCATTGCCGGCGGTCAGCCTGTGTACTACTATCTGATTTCCATCGAGTAATCGAAAGCAAAAACAATGAGCGGCGCAGTCCCTGTGGAACTGCGCCGCTTTTTTACCGCTTCAGGCTGCGAATGAAGCCGGTCAGTGAGGCACTTCGCAGGTCGCCGCCGACGACCTGCCCCTCCCGGACCAGCAGGTCGGCCAGCACATCCGCTTCGCCGCTGGGATAGTTCCGTACAGCGAAGGTGTACCGCCGGACCGTCTGCCCCAGATCGTCCCGAAGGTCAAATCCGGCCTCCTGCTGTAAGTTCAGATAGTCCTCACTGAGCTGCGTATCCAGCTGAAACTCCTCATTGGAGAGGGGTGTGGGGTCTACTTCCCAGCCCAGCTTGTCCAGTGTGTCCAAACAGAGGGATACCTCGTCAGCCGGTGCGATGACGGGTCTGGAGCTGTGCCGGGGCAGCAGGAGCAGCGCAAGGAGCAGAAGTGCAGCCGCCATGGCGGTAACGAGCAAGGTTCGTTTTTTTATCTTACATACAATAAACATCTTGTCCACCTCAGGAGTAGTCTATGCATCGGGTGGGCATTTTAGAATGAGAAGCGGAGGAAGGTATGGGAAAGCAACTTCGTTTGGATAAGCTGCTGGCAGACACCGGGCGTTGGAGCCGCAAGGACGCAAAATTGCTGCTGAAGCAGGGCAGAGTGCAGGTGGACGGCAGTGTGGAAAAAAGTGGAGATCGGAAAGTGGACCCGGAGCTTGCCGCCGTGGCAGTGGACGGAGAAGTGCTGCGCTGGACGGAATATCGGTATCTGATGCTGAATAAGCCCGGCGGAGTGCTGACCGCCACCGAGGATCGCCGCCAGAAGACGGTGCTGGACCTGCTGCCGCCGGAGTATCGGGACCTGTTCCCGGTGGGGCGGCTGGATAAGGACACGGAGGGGCTTCTGCTGCTGACAGACGACGGAGCGCTGGCGCACCACCTGCTTTCCCCCAGACATCATGTGGACAAGCGCTATCTGGCCAACATCGACGGCGAGGTGGATGCGGCAGATGTGCAGGCCTTCCGGGACGGTATCGTGCTGGGGGACGGCACAGTGTGCCTGTCGGCAGAATTGGAGTCCATGGGACAGGGACAGTGTCTGGTGACGCTGCGGGAAGGAAAGTTCCATCAGGTCAAGCGGATGTTGGCCTCCCGGGGCAAGCCTGTGGTGGGGCTGAAACGGCTTTCCATGGGTCCTTTGCAGCTGGATGAGACGCTGAAACCCGGTGAATTTCGGCCTCTTACGGCAGAAGAGCAATTCGAGTTGAAAAAGCTGTAAAATTTTTCGTCATTTTATACAAAATAGTGTGCCAAACCTATTGAAAAAGACAAGGGGAAATGCTAAGATATATATATCTATTGGCGAGTTTGTACAAGCACTTTGTTAAGGGAGGAAGGATTAAGTATGTCCAGCCGCGTTTTTCAGAGCGTAGTCCTGCAGTTGAAGGAGAGCACCACCCGCGCAATCGGCGTGATTGACGCAAGTGGTGCAGTTGTGGCCTGCAGTGAGCTGAATCGCATTGGCGAGATCCTGTCCGGCAGTGTGGATGTCATCAGTGCAGAGCACGGTGGCCTTATCATCCACAATGGCAATACATTCAAGGCTCTGCACAGCATGGGCGGTCAGTTTGACTATGCCGTCTTTGTTGCGGGCGAGGATGATGCCTCCGGCATGATTTGCTCTATGGCATCTGTGGCATTGAACGGTGCCAAGGCGTATTTTGACGAAAAGCACGATAAGGCAACCTTTGTGAAGAGCATCCTGTCGGACAACATCCTGTTGGGTGACATCTATGTCCGTGCCAAGGAACTGCACTTTGTTGCCGAAGCACCCCGCGCCGTGTTCCTGATCCGTCAGGAGGAGAGCGTGGATGTGTCTGTGATCGATGTGATCCAGAATATGTACCCCGACCGCCAGAATGACTATGTCATTTCCATCAGCGAGACGGATGTGGCTCTGGTGAAGCAGGTCCCCGAGAACATCACCACCAAGGACCTTTATAAGGTTGCCAAGGGAATTGAAGAGGCCGTGTCCACCGAGCTGAAGGTGAAGGTCATCATCGGCATCGGCACCGTGGTGAATCATGTCCGTGATCTGGCCCGTGCCTATCAGGAGGCACAGATGGCCATTGAGGTCGGCAAGGTGTTTGAGACTGAGCGCAGTGTCATCAACTATGAGAATCTGGGCATCGGCCGTCTGATTTATCAGCTGCCTACCACTTTGTGCGATATGTTCCTGCAGGAAGTGTTCAAGAAGAACCCCATTGATTCCCTGGATCAGGAGACCCTGTTCACCATCAATAAGTTCTTTGAGAACAACCTGAATGTGTCCGAAACCGCCCGTAAGCTCTTCGTCCACCGTAACACTCTGGTGTATCGTCTGGAGAAGATTAAAAAGCTTACCGGTCTGGACCTGCGTGAGTTTGACGACGCCATCACCTTCAAGGTGGCATTGATGGTCAAAAAGTACCTCACCTCCCGTGGAATTGACTTATAATCTGAAGTTTTTTGAGTGGGTCGGCAGTTTTGCCGACCCACTTTTTTGTAATTGTTAATTTTTGTAGACATTTGAAATTAAATTGACATAATTATGGGCTGCGTGTATAATTATCAATGTATTTGGAGAAATTTAACCCATTTCTTGAGTGAGGTATCATATGATTCGATTCAGCAATGTAAGAAAGAAATATCCCAACGGGACCGTGGCCCTGAAGGGACTGTCGTTTGAGCTGAAAGACGGAGAATTTGCCTTTCTGGTGGGTCCTTCCGGCGCAGGCAAGAGCACCATTCTGAGCCTGCTGACCGCCGAGGAGCCGATCACCGGGGGCAATCTCATGGTCAACGGCTACAACCTGAACACCATCCGCCCCAAGCAGGTGCCTTATCTGCGCCGCAGTCTGGGCATCGTCTTTCAGGATTTCCGCCTGATCGAGAAAAAGACGGTGTATGACAACATGGCCTTTGCCATGCAGATCATCGGCGCATCCCCCAAGGAAATGCGCCGCCGCATTCCCTATGTGCTGGAGCTGGTGGGCTTGGAAGGCAAGGAAAACCGCTATCCCGGCGAATTGTCCGGTGGTGAGCAGCAGCGTGTGGCCATTGCCCGCGCACTGGTGAACAACCCCAGCACCATCATTGCCGACGAGCCGACCGGTAACTTGGACCCTGACCGCTCTCTGGAGATCATGACGCTTCTGGAGCGGATCAATGCCCTGGGCACCTCTATGCTTGTAGTCACCCACGAGCAGGGACTGGTGAACCATTTTAACAAGCGAGTGATTCATATTGAGGACGGCAAGGTCGTCGGTGATGAGGAGGACGGATTCTACATCTATGAAGAGAACGAAGAGAAGAAGTCGTAATTTCGGCTATTATGTGCGCGAAGGATTCCGAGGCTTTATCGGACACGGCTTCATGTCCTTGGCTGCCGTCACCATCATTGCAGCCTGCCTGCTGGTCACCGGAAGCTTTTCTCTGGTCGCACTGAATATTGATTATAACCTGACTAAGCTGATGTCGGAAAACGAATTTCTGGCCTATGTGGATGAGACTCTGACGGATGAAGAGGCCATGGCCATGAAGAGCGACATTGAGCGCATCGACAATGTGGCGGAGGTCACCTTCATCAGCCGTGCTGAAGCCAAGAGCAGCTATCTGGAAAGCATCGAGGCGGAGGATGACCTCTATAACAGCCTGCCGGACAGCGTGCTGCGCCACCGTTATTCCATCCGCGTGGACGACATCGGCCGTCTGACGGAGACAATTGCAGCTGTGGAGAAGGTCAGCGGAGTGGCAGAAACCAACGCCGCTATTGATGTGGCCAACGGCTTCATCAATCTGCGCAACGCTATTGCGGTGGTTGCCGTGGGTCTGGTGGGCGTGCTGCTGATCGTGTCCCTGTTTATCGTTTCCAATACCATCAAGCTGGCCACCCTGTCCCGCCAGCAAGAGATCGCCATCATGAAGATGTGCGGCGCCACCAACGGCTTTATCCGTATGCCCTTCCTGGTGGAAGGCATGCTGCTGGGCCTGCTCAGCGCCGGCATTGGCTTCGGTCTCCAGTGGGGCCTGTACAGCCTGATGCTGAAGGTGCTTGGCAGCGCCACTTCCATCCAGCTGATCCACATCGTACCCTTTACCACGCTGGCTCCCTTTGTGTGTCTGGTGTTCGTGGTGATCGGCCTTCTGGTTGGTGTGTGCGGCAGTATGATGACCATCCGCAAGTATCTCCAGGTTTGATTCGAGGGTGAATAATTTTGAGCAAGAATTCCAAGAAAAATTATGGCTGGGATAAGCGCCGTATTGCTATGGCTGCAATTGCCGGCGGAATGGCATTGCTGATGTTGATTCAGGTCGTGATGATGACCATTGCGTGACGGAAAGGAGCGTTCAGAATGAAGCGTATCGCACCCGGATTCCGCCGTTTTGTTGCAATGGGTCTGACTGTCCTGCTTCTGGTGAGCCTTTTTGTGATGCCCGCAGCGGCCGTAACGAAAAGTGAGATCAATGACCTGAAGGGTCAGGCCGAGGAGCTGGAACAGCAGAAAGCCGATATGAACCGGAAAGTGGACCGGCTGAAGAAGGATGCCGACTCCAAGCTGGAGGAAAAGGCACTTTTGGAGCAGCAGGTTGGCCTTTTGATGGAGCAGATTGCGGTTTCCGAGCAGCTGCTGGCGGATTTGAAGGATCAGATTGAGGAAAGCCAGAAGGAACTGGAGGAAGCCACCGAAAAGGAAAGCGCCTTCTATGAGGAGTTCTGTGACCGCTTCCGTGATATGGAAGAGCAGAGCACCGTGTCCTATTGGTCGATTCTCTTTGGCTCTGCCAGCTTTGCCGATTTTTTGGATCGTCTGGTGTTTGTCCGTGAGGTAGCGGAGTACGATAACCAGCTGCTGGAAGAGCTGCGTGAGATCCGCCAGGAGGTGGAGACCGCACGCAATGATCTGCTGACCAGTCAGGCGGATCAGGAAAAGACGCAGCGTGATCTGGAAGGTCAGAAGGAGAGCCTTGCCAAGCAGGAGAAAGCGGTAGAAGCCGCTCTGGCTGAGATTGAGGCAAATCAGGACACCTACGCCGGTCAGCTTGCGGATCTGCAGGCAGAAGCCTCCAAGCTGGACGATGAGATCGCCAGCGCAGAGCGTAAATATAAAGAGGAACACAGTAAGCCCAAGCCGACTCCGCCTCCTCCGCCCCCGGCGGAAGACGGCGGCGAGAAGCCTTCTGTGAGTCCCTCCGGCATGGTCTGGCCATGCAGCAGCCACCGAGTCACCTCTCCCTTTGGCTCCAGACCCAGCCCCACCCCGGGCGCATCCACGTTCCATAACGGCATTGATATCGGAGCCCCTGCCGGCTCGCCGGTCTATGCCGCAGCAAGCGGAACGGTGTTGACAGCAGGTTATAGCTCTGCCCGTGGCTATTATGTCGAGATCAGCCATGGCAACGGCATGAAGACGGTTTATATGCACTGCAAGGCCCTGTATGTCAGCTCCGGCGCTCAGGTTTCTGCCGGACAGCACATTGCGGCTGTGGGCAGCACCGGCATTTCTACCGGTCCTCACCTCCACTTTGGTGTGATGGTGAACGGCTCCTATCAGAACCCGCTGGACTATGTGAGCTGAGTGAGCCAGATAATATAAATGGAATGAAACGGCACAGCTTTTTTAAGGCTGTGCCGTTTTTGCTGTCCCCGTTGTGTTTTGCGCCGTTTCTTGGTAAAATCAGACCAACGATTTCCATACAAAGATAGGAGGAAACAGAATGAATTTGACGGTTGGAACCCGGCTCCACGGTTTTTTGGTGGAAGAAGTTCGTCCGCTCGGTGAGATTCAGGCCACGATGTACCGGATGCGGTATGAAGCCAATGGAGCGGATCTCATCTGGCTGGACCGGGAGGATGAAAACAAGACCTTTGCCATCAGTTTTAAGACCATTCCTCAGGATGATACCGGTGTGTTTCATATTCTGGAGCATTCCGTGCTTTGTGGTTCTCGGAAGTATCCGCTGAAGGAGCCCTTTGTGGATTTGCTGAAAAGTTCTCTGCAAACCTTCCTGAATGCCTTCACCTTCCCGGATAAGACCATGTATCCGGTCTGCTCCCGAAACGATCAGGATTTTCTGAACCTGATGGATGTGTATTTGGATGCGGTGTTCCATCCGCTGAGTCTGGAAAGCCCGGAGGCCTTCCGACAGGAGGGCTGGCACTATGAACTGGATTCCCCTGAGGGCGAGCTGAAGTGCAATGGCGTGGTGTATAACGAGATGAAGGGCGCCTATGCGTCCCCGGATACGGTGTTGGACGCGGAGGTGAACCGTCTGCTGTTCCCGGACAATTGCTACGGCTGTGAGTCCGGCGGTCATCCGGACCACATCACCGACCTGACCTATGAGCAGTATCTGGCCAGCCACCGCCGGTTCTATCACCCCTCCAATGCCAGAATTTTCTTGGACGGCAAGGTAGCACTGGACGAGGTGCTGGAGCGCATCGGCAGTTTCCTGAGAGAATATGACGCACTGGATGTGCAGGCAGACATTCCCATGCAGCAGCCGGTGTCCCCGGCGGAGCGGACCGTGTCCTATGAGATTGGCAGCGATGAGGACGGAACCAATAAGGTGCTGCTGGCCGACGGCTGGGTCATCAGCGACTATGCGGATCAGCAGGTGGGCATGGCAGCGGCGGTGCTGTCCAATGCGCTGTGCTCTTCCAACGAAGCGCCCTTGAAGAAGGCACTTCTGGAACGGGGTCTGGCGGAAAATGTGGAGTTTGTGCCCAATGACGGCATTCAGCAGTTGTATGCGGTGCTGGTCGTGCGGAACACCTCTCTTGACAAGAAGGAAGAGGTGCGGCAGGTGGTGCGTGAAACCCTCACCAAGCTTGCGGAGGAGGGACTGGATCACCAGCGGCTCCACGCCATTTTGAACCGCTATGAGTTCAATACCCGGGAGAAGGATTTCGGTACTATGCCCCGTGGTCTGGTCTATGCCATCACCATGCACGATACTTGGTTGTACGGCGGCGATCCGGCCCAGAACCTGTGCTATGACGATTGCTTTGCTGCACTCCGGGAGAAGGTGGACAACAACTGGTTTGAGCAGCTGATCCGGGACCTGTTTTTGAACAATCCCCACCATGCCCAGCTTTGCCTTGTGCCGGACAGCCATCTGGGCGAAGAGAAGCGTCAGGCGGAAGCGGAGCGGCTGGCCCGAGAGAAGGCGTCTTGGAGCGAGGAAACGATTGCCCGTGTGATGGAAGAGTTTGCACAGCTGCGCCGGGCTCAGGAACGGGAGAACACCCCAGAGCAGATGAAAACCCTTCCGGTGCTGTCCCTGAAGGATATTCCCGAAACGGTACAGCCGGTCCGTCAGGCGGTTCGCTCGCTGGGAGACACCACCCTGCTGCTGCAGGAGATCGAAACCGGCGGTATCCTGTATCTGAGTTGCTATTTCTCGCTGGCAGACCTCACGCTGGAGGAACTGACGCCCCTGAGGCTCATGACCTCCCTGATGACCCAGCTGCCCACGGAGCAATCCGACTTGATGACCCTGCGCAGCCGTATCGAGGCCAATCTGGGTCGATTCAGTGTCGGGATCCAGAACATTGCGGAAACCGGACGGCCGGATGTGACCCATCCCTATTTGACGGTCAGTGTGTCCCTGCTTCCACACAGAAAACAGGAGGCATTGGACCTTCTGGAGGAAGTGCTGTTCCATACCCGGTTTGAGGACGCCAAAGCCGTCCATCGCTTGCTGCGCCAGCTGCGGCTGACTTTGGAGCGGCGTGTGGTAGAGGCCGGGAATGGCTTTGCCGCCGATGTGCTTGGAGCGGCATCCACTGCTCGGGGCGTGGTGGATGACACCATCAGCGGCCTTGCACAGCTGCGCTATCTGCAGCAGCTGGACGACCGCTTTGAAGAGGAAGGGGAAGCGGTGTGCGCCGTGTTCCGGGACAGCTGCAAGCGGCTCTTTGCCCGGGAGCGGCTGACCCTGTCCCTCACCGGTGAAGCAGATATTCAGTGGCTGGAAGAAGCTCGGGAGTGGATTCCTCAGGGCAATGGTATGGGCGAGCCGGTATCGTATCCCCTGACCCACCGGGGCCAGTTGGGCATCCAGATTCCGGCGGACATCGGCTTTGCCGCCTGCGGCAGCCACCTCTCCGTGGCGAACGCAGCATATTCCGGCGTGGCCCGGGTGGCAGCGCAGTCCCTGACCTACGGTTATCTTTGGGACACCATCCGAGTGAAGGGCGGCGCCTACAGCACCCAGCTGGATGTGCGTCCGGACGGAAGCTGGAGCATGAGCTCCTACCGTGACCCGAACTGCAGCCGCTCTCTGGATGACTTCCGCAACGTGGGTGAGGCCCTGCGTGCGTTCTGCGATCAGGAAGAAAGCTTGGATAAGTATATCATCAGTACCATCGGCGATGCCCAGCCGGTGATGACGCCTCAGATGGAAGGACTTCGGGCGGTGTTGATGTATTTCTCCGGACGGACGAATGAGGATTTGCAGCGGACTTACTCTGAAATGCTCCATACTACCCGGGAGCAGCTCCGAGCATTCAGCTATGTGCTGGATGGGCTGACCGAGGGTGCGCCGGTGTGCGTTGTGGGCGGAAAACGCCTGCTGGATGATTGCGGCGACAAGCTGGATGGCCGAGAGATGCTGACAGTGTAAGCTGAAAGGAAAGGGAAAACGCCCGGACGGGGTACCGTCCGGGCGTTTTTGGCTGCTGTGAGAACTGTGATTGTAAAAAACACGAGAAAAGGGTAAAAAAAGAAGCAAAAACTATTTGAAGTACGGAATGAAATATGGTACTATACATGGAGAGGGTTTTCTATAACTTGTCAAGCGTGGATGAATACCGTGAATGAGATTGTTGCGTGCGTCGTTGTCACAGAGAATACCTTCAATGTAAGCTGGGGATGCGGTGCAGGAAGTACCGTTCTCTGTGCTGTCGTAAGGAGAATAGAACATGAGTTTTGCGATTTTTACCGATACTTCTGCCAATCTGCCGACACCGGAAACCGTTCGGCTTGGCATTTCTGTGGTGCCGCTGTCTTATTCCGTGGACGGAGTGGAGCATGAGTGCCTGGATACGGAGGCATTTCAGGCGGCGGACTATTATGAGTCCATGAAGGGCAGCACGGTCATCAAAACCTCTCAGGTCAACCCTCAGAAGTATATGGATTACATGGAGTCCGCATTGCAGGAGGGAAAGGATATTCTGTTTGTGGGTATGTCCTCCGGAATCAGCGGTTCCTTTGGCTCTGCCAAGATTGCCCGGGAGCAGCTTTTGGAGGACTATCCGGAGCGTTCCATTCGTCTGGTGGACAGTCTGGGTGCCTCTTTGGGCGAGGGTCTGCTGGTCCTGAAGGCCAGCACCTGCCGGGAAAGCGGCATGAGTCTGGATGAAACGGCAGATTATCTGGAAGAAGCCAAGGCCAATCTGTACCAGCTCTTTACCGTGGATAATCTGATGCACCTGCGTAAGGGCGGACGCCTTTCCAATGCGGCAGCCATTGTGGGCTCTCTGCTGAACATCAAGCCTTTGCTGAAGGGCAATGAGAACGGACAAATCGTTTCCTTCGAGAAGGTGCGTGGCCGCAAAGCGGTCATCCATGAGATTGCCAAGCACTATAATCAGCTGGTGGTGAAGGCAGAGGAGCAGATCGTGGGCATTTCCCACTGCCATTGTCTGGAGGATGCGGAAAAGCTGGCAGACCTCATTCGCCAGACCAATCCCCCCAAGGAGATCATCATTGTGGAGCATGAGCCTGTGACCGGTTCCTATCTTGGCCCCGGCGCACTGGCGCTCTACTTCGGCGGCGACAAGGAAGTTCGCCTGCATTAACGACATTAGGACAGCATTCCGCAAAGCGGAATGCTGCCTTTTTTGTGAGAAAAGCGGCGTGACCAAAGTCACGCCGCTTGGTGTTTCCTTAATTCAGGTTCGTTTGGATCGCCTCATCCAGCAGTTGGAGTTCTTCTTCGGAGAGCGTCCAGTCGGTGGCGGCGCAGTTCTGCTCCACCTTGGCACGGGTCTGAGCGCCCACAATGCAGTTGGAGGTGCAGTTTTGCTGCAGCGCCCAGTTAAGCGCCACCTGCGCCACAGGCACCCCACGCTGGTCGGCCACAGAATCCATCGTGTCCAAGAGTCTCATGACCTGAGAGAACATCGGCTCCTTGAAGTAGGGATAGAAGCGGCTCCGGTTGTCCTCCGGGGCAAACGAGGGCAGGGTGCGATAAGCACCGGTGAGGATTCCGCCGCCCAATGGGCCGTAGGCCATCACGCCCATGTTCCGGGCGACACACCAATCCATCGTGGCACGGTTTGACTGATCCACCATGGGAAATTGGGGCTGATAGGCCACCACTTCGCCGTATTTTTTGGCTTCCTCCATCTGTGCCACGCTGAAATTGCTCACGCCGATGTAGCGGATTTTGCCCGCCTGTTTCAGAGAATTCAGGACATCCATGGTTTCTTCCAGCGGAATGGAAGGGTCAGGCCAGTGAATGAGGTAGAGGTCGATGTAGTCGGTGCGGAGATTCCGCAGAGAAGCGTCACATTCCGCCAGAATCCGGTCTTTGCGGAGGGAGCGGATATATTTGCCATCGACAAATTCCGTGCCGCACTTGGTGGAAATAAACATTTTGTGCCGAAGCCCCAGCTCTTCCAGAGCTTTGCCCACATAGCGCTCGGCAGCGCCGGCATTGTAGGCGGGAGCGGTGTCAATAAAGTTGATGCCGGACTCTGCGGCAGCACGGATGGCATCCAGACGGGTTTCGTCGGAATAGCTGTCCCAGCCGGAACCGCCCAGCCCCCAAGTGCCAAGCACCAGCTGGGACAAATGCTCCTCAGGGCCAAATTTCACATAATTCATAAATCTTTGCACCTCTTTCTGAGCCGATAGAACCACGGTTTCTGTCCATACGATACCTCTTTCCGGGGCAATTTGCAACCTCCGATGAGGGGGCAGACGATAAGGATTGCCGAAGAACGATTGCAGGGAAGGGCGGAACATAGTATAATGACAAATTAAGTGAACGCAAATCCACAGAGAGGGAGGAAACGACCTCGTGAACAAACCTGTCATTTCACCGCTGGCCCGAATTGCGGAACACGCCGTCATCTGCGGCAATGTGGAACTGAAATCGGGCAGCAATATCTGGTTCCATACCACCATTCGGGCGGAGATGGAGCGCATCACCATCGGAACAGACAGTAATGTGCAGGATAATTGCGTCATCCATGTGGATGAGGGCTGTCCTGTGACTGTGGGCGACCGGGTGACGGTGGGGCACGGCTGCATTTTGCACGGCTGCACCATCGGGGATGAATCCCTCATCGGCATGGGCAGTACGGTGCTGAACGGAGCGCACATCGGACGGGGCTGCATCCTCGGAGCCGGCAGTCTGGTCACCCAGAATACGGTGATTCCCGACGGAATGATGGCCTTCGGCAGACCGGCAAAGGTGGTGCGTCCAGTCACGCCGGAAGAGCGTGCCGATTTGCTCCGCAACGCCGAAGCCTATGTGGCGGAGTCGAAGGTCTATGTGGAGGAAGGTCTGTTCCGAGAAGGAACCAAGGGCTGAGAGGAGAATGTCTATGAATATGGTCATTTTGGACTCCTATGTGGAAAACCCCGGCGACCTCAGCTGGGCGCCATTGGAAAAGCTGGGGAATTTGACCCTTTATGACGCCATTCCGGAGAACAATGTGGATGAAATTGTCCGCTGTATCGGCAATGCAGAGGTGGTCATCACCAATAAGACGCCGCTCCCTGCGGAGGTCCTCCGCCGCTGTCCCACAGTGAAGTGCATTGCTATTCTGGCCACTGGTTACAACATTGTGGACATAGAGTGCGCCAAAGAGTTGGGCATCCCGGTGTGTAATGTGCCGACCTACGGCACCTTTGCCGTGGCTCAGTTTACCATTGCTATGCTGCTGGAGATTTGCAGCCGTGTGGCAGAGCATGACCGCACGGTTCATGCCGGCAAGTGGCAGAACAGCCCTCAGTGGAGCTATTGGGAGTGTCCGCTGATGGAATTGGCGGATAAGACGCTGGGCATCATCGGCTTTGGCCGCATCGGACAGCAGGTGGCTCGGATTGCCTCTGCCATGGGCATGAAGGTGCTGGCGTACAGCCGGACGGAGACGGAAGAAGGCCGCAAATTGGCCGACTATGTGGATTTGCCCACGCTGCTTTCTGCGTCCGATGTGGTCAGCCTGCACTGTCCGCTCTTCCCGGAAACCGAGGGCATCATCAACCGCAGCACCATCGCCCAAATGAAGGATGGCGCCATTCTGCTCAATGCCAGCCGGGGCGGTCTGGTGGTGGACGCAGACCTTGCTCAGGCGCTCCACAGCGGAAAGCTTTCTGCGGCGGCGCTGGATGTGGTGTCTCAGGAGCCTATCCGCCCGGACAATCCGCTGCTGAACGCCCCCAATTGCATCCTTACACCCCATATTGCGTGGGCGGCGAGAGAGTGCCGCCAGCGCATCATTGACACCACCGTGGACAATGTGCGTGCCTACTGTGCAGGCAGCCCCATTCATGTGGTGAATCCCTGACAGAAAAGAAGAGGTATCCTATGAACGAAAAAGAAATTGGCGAGCTGCGCCGTCGGCTCCGTCCCGATAAAAGCAATATTTCCCGTGTCTGGGGCTGCTATGTGAATGAGCGCCACGAAATCATCTCCCAGTTCAACGAGTCTCTGAGCATGATGACGGCAGAGGACGGGGAAAAGTTCCTGTCCCTGTTCCGCAAGGTGCTGACCGGCGGTGTGGGACGCAATCTGCTGGACCTGAGCTTCCGTACTCAGCAGGTGGTGGACGGTGAGGAGCATCGTCTGCTGATGAACCTGCGGGACAGCCGTCTGGAGGACGAAGCCGAGGTGCAGAAGTTCTTCAGCCGTGCCATTCAGAGCATTGATCTGGAGGGCAACTTCCTCGTTCTGCTGACCTATGATACCTATGATGTGTATTATAAGGGTAAGGACGATGTGATGCAGAAGGACAACTCCACCGAGGAGTTCCGTCATATTCTCTGTTCCATCTGTCCGGTGAAGGAGAGCAAGCCCTCTCTGAATTACAATAACCGGGAGAGCAAGTTCCATCTGCAGGCTGCCCTTCAGGTGGTGGGCAATCCGGAAATGGGCTTCCTGTTCCCGGCCTTTGATGATCGGGCTACCAACATTTATAATGCCCTCTACTACACCCGGAATATCGAGGAAAACCACGAGGACTTTGTGGACGCCATCTTCAAGACCGAGGTGTCTATGCCGGCCATGGTGCAGAAGGAAACCTTCCAGACGGTGCTGAGTGAAACGCTGGAGGAGGAGTGCAGCTACGATGTGGTGCAGCAGGTGCAGGATCGTCTGACCCAGATGATCGACATTCATAAGGAGAGCAAGGAGCCGGAGCCGCTGACAATCTCCAAGCAGGGAATGCGTGCGGTGCTGTCTGCCAGCGGCGTCAGTGACGAGCACGTGGAGGCCTTTGACGAGCGGTTCGATGCGGAGTTTGGCGTCAATACGGAGCTGAGCCCCCGGAATCTGGTGGATACCAAGCGTCTTGAGGTGAAAATGCCCGATGTGACCATCCAGATCAACCCGGAGCGGAGCGAGCTGCTCCAGACCCGAATCGTAGACGGAGCCAAGTGTCTGGTGATCCGTGTCAGCGAGGATGTGGAGGTCAACGGAGTGCCCATTCAGATTGGCGAGGACAACAAATCTTAATATAGTTTTAATAATTTCTTTTGCGAGGAAAGATATGGAATATTCTCGAATTCTATGCTAGAATGAGCCAACAACCTTGTTTGGTCAAGGAATGAAAAGGAGAGAATGACTATGAAAAAGACGATGAAAAAGGCACTGGCTCTGGCGCTGAGTGCGCTGATGTGCCTGGGTATTCTGACCAGCTGCGGCAATTCCTTCTCCGCCGGTGATCTGGTTCAGGGCAACCTGGATCTGATTTATCTGAACAAGTATACCGACGATTATCTGGACAAGGTCAGCCTGACCAAGGAAGAGGCCGATGCCCAGTATGAGCAGGGCATTGATGTGGAAGTCGATTTCTTCTGCGACTACTTCAGCATCGTGGAAGAAAGCTGCGACGAGAGCATTCGCCAGCAGATCGTCGATCTGTATCATGAGCTGTACAAGAACGCCAAGTATGAGATCGGCGGCGTCAGCAAGAACGGCGACACCTATCTGGTGGAGCTGACCGTGTATCCCATCGATGTCATCCAGAAGGTCATGACCGAGGATGCCGACGCATTCGCTGAGTCTTGGCAGCAGCGCATTGAGTCCGGTGAGTTCGACGGCATGGGAAATGGCGATTCCGCTGTGGAAACCGCATGGGCTCAGGCCATCATTGACATGGTGAACGCCCGCGTGGCCACCGTTGGCTATGGCGAGCCTAAGACCATCTCCGTGCAGGTGGTGAACGGCAGCGACGGATACATCATCAACAGCGATGACTTCGGTCGTATCGACGCTCTGATGATTGATTACAGCGGCAACTAAACCGATGCCTTTGGCAATGCCGGGCAACACAGAACAATAACCCTCCGGGAAGCTTCGTCTCAAAGGGCGAAAGCCAGCGTGAGGAACGAAAGCCGGTGCGGCCCTCTGGGCTGCACCGGCTTTTTGTCTGGACTGAGGGTGCCTGCCCCGAACCGGATGCTGACCCGTCTGGGCACAGTTTTTTCTTGCCCGGCAGGGGAGGGCGTGGTAAAATGGGAAAATAAAAGTTGTCGGGGAGGAAGCGTTATGGAAAAGTTTACTTATTATGCCCCCACGGAAGTGGTGTTCGGAGCCGGTGCGGAGCAGAGCTGCCCGGACTATGTGAAGCAGTACGGCGGCAGCCGTGTGCTTGTGGTCTACGGCGGCGGCAGCGTGGAGCGCAGCGGCCTGCTGAATCGGGTGGTGCGTGCGCTTGAAGCAGCGGGTCTGACGGTAGAGCAGTTTGGCGGAGCCAAGCCGAACCCCACAGTGGCCCATGTCCGGGAAGGCATCCGCCGTGCGGTGGAGTTTGGTGCGGACTTTATTCTGGCGATGGGCGGCGGCAGCAGTATCGACACCGCCAAGGCCATCGCCCACGGGACCGCCAATCCGGAGCATGACATCTGGTCGATCTGGACTCGGGAGGTGCCGCTGGAGCGCTCTTTGCCCATTGGCGTCATTCTCACCATCTCCGCCGCCGGCAGCGAAATGAGCGATTCCGCCGTGCTGACCAATGAGGAGATTCACCGCAAGAGAGGCATCAATACCCGGTTCAATCGGGTCAAGTTTGCCATTATGAACCCGGAACTGACCTACACGCTGCCCAAGTACCAGATTGCCTGCGGCACGACGGATATTATGATGCACACTCTGGATCGCTACTTCAATCCGATGGAAAACGAGCTGACCGATGCGCTGGCAGAGGCACTGCTCCGGACCGTGATTCAGTTTGGCACCAAGGCACTGGAGAATCCGGAGGATTATCAGGCTCAGAGCGAACTGATGTGGGCCAGTAGCCTGAGCCATAACGGCCTGACCGGTCTGGGCGGAAAGCCGGACTTTGCCGTGCATCAGCTGGGCCATGAGATTTCCGCCCGGTTTGATCTGGCTCACGGCGCATCTCTGGCTGCCGTTTGGGGTGCGTGGGCGGAATATGTCTGCCCCACCAAGGTGTCCCGGTTTGCCCGGTACGCCCGAAATGTCTGGGGCGTGACGGAAACGGAAGATGAGAAGGCTGCCGCAGAGGGTATCCGCAAGACGGTTGCTTATTTCGGTTCGCTGGGGATGCCCACCGGCTTTGGCAAGTGCATTGGCATCCAGAGCGACGAAACCGTTCGGGATATGGCCTATCGCTGCGCCTATGAAGGTACCCGCACCATCGGCACCTTCCGTGTGCTGAATGAGCAGGATATTTATCAGATTTATTCTGCAGCAAACCACTAAAACCATAAGCCCCGTCGGAAATGGCTGCACCCCACAAGGGAGTTTTTAAGAAGAACAGCAGGTGTCGGAATAGACCGACACCTGCTGCTTGTTTTATGTGTTTTTTCGAGTGGCTTTGGGAGCATACTCCTATATTGCTCAAATTGCTTTCATAGCAATTATTTCGTCTCTGTGCCAGTCGGTTTCTCTTGGGCATCTCTAATGCCATCTCTGACAGCAGCTCTAATAACGAAGTATAAAATAAAGAAAATTAGAGCAGGAAGACCGATGTAAAGTGCCAGACTGGAAACTAAAGAACTAATCATAGCTTGCATACAAATCCCTCCTTCTGAAATTCATCTGTTAAGAATATTTTGGTTATCTTAACACTTTATCTCATCCATAATTATACCATAACCTGCTGAGTTTGTTGACGATTTTTCATAATGGCGGGGGCTTATCTGTTTTGAAAAGGAAGCAAGTTTTCCCTCAAGTGTTGCTTTTTAATCCTTCCGGTTCAGAATAGCCATGAATTCCTCGCCGGTGATGGTTTCCTTCTCATAGAGATAGGTGGCAAGCTCGTTGAGCTTGGCTTCGTTGTCCCGAATCAGCTCATAGGCACGCCGATGCTGTTTGCGGACCAGTTCGATGACCTTCTCATCCACAGCACGGGCGGTGGCGTCGCTGCAATTTTGGGTCGACTTGCCGCCCAGATAGCCGGACTGGGTCTGCTGGAGACACACCATGTCAAATTCCTCCGTCATACCGTAACGGGCCACGATGCCCCGGGCAAGTGCGGTGGCCTTTTCAATGTCGTTGGAGGCGCCGGTGGTGACTTCACCGAAGTGGACTTCCTCTGCGGCACGGCCGGCGCAAACGGTGACGATGCGGTTTTCCAGCTCAGAGCGGGTGTACATCACCGGCTCGCTGGTGGAAAGCTGCTGTGCAAATCCCAGTACGCCGGAGGTGCGGGGCACCACAGTGATTTTCTGGACGGGAGCGGAATGAGACTGAAGAGCGGCAGCCAGTGCGTGACCGATTTCGTGATAGCAGGTGACCCACTTTTCATGCTCGCTCATAATGGCGTTTTTCTTGATGTAGCCCACACTGGTGATGTCGATGGCCTCTTCCAGATCCTTCTGGCAGACCTTATCCCGACCAGAACGCAGTGCCAGCAGCGCACCCTCGTTGACCACATTGCGCAGGTCTGCGCCGGAGCATCCGGCAGCCAGACGAGCCACCTCGTTGACATCAATGTTATCCTCGTGGGATACCTTCCGGAGGTAGTAGCTGAGGATGTCCATGCGTCCGGTGAGGTCAGGCAGCTCCACCGGAACTTCACGGTCAAAGCGGCCCGGACGGCGCAGAGCGGCGTCCAAAAGCTCGGGCCGGTTAGTAGCAGCCAGCACGATGATTTCCGCCTTGTCGTCAAAGCCGTCCATCTCCGTCAGAAGCTGGATGAGTACGGAATCGCTGGTGGCCTGCTCGGAGCGGGAGGTACCCACGGCATCAATCTCGTCGATAAAGACGATGCAGGGAGCCAGTTCCTTGGCCTTGGTAAACAGCTTGCGCACTCGCTCGGCGCCGGCGCCCACATACTTGTCCACAAATTCGCTGCCGCTGACGCTGAGAAAGGGAACTCCGGCTTCTCCGGCCACGGCCTTGGCCAGCATCGTCTTGCCGGTACCGGGAGGGCCATAGAGCAGAGCACCCTTCGGGATGGTGGCGCCGATGGCGTGGAACTTGCCGGGATGGCGGAGGAAGTCCACCAGCTCAGACAGCAGCTCCTTGGCCTCGTCCTCACCACGCACATCCTCGAAGTGAATCTTCGATTCCTCCTCGGAGAAGAGGGTTGCGCCGGAGGCGTCCTTGCCGAACACCATAGCGCCGTTGGCGGCGGCGTCCATCTCCTCCACGGCCTTTTCAAAGTCGGAGGGAAGCAGGGTGGTGAGGTCCGCCTTTTCCAGCTGGGCACGCATGACCGCCTTGCTCCAAGTGCGCTCAAAGAGGTTGCGCACATAGCGGGCGTTGGCGAAGGTGGGGCTGAGGTAGATGTTGTTGGGCAGAGTGCGGAAGTATTCCCGCACCAGATCAATGAATTCCTCGCCAAAAAGAAAATCCTTCCGAGCCTGAGCGAAGAAAATCTCACTCAGCTGCTCACGGGTGTAGTTGGGGAAGTTGATCTCGTAGGGCATGCGCTGCACCAAACCGGGGTTGGAGCGCATCAGATCGTCAATGTCGTTCTTGTAGCCAGCCATGATGACCACCATGTCGTCCCGGTGGTTTTCCATCTCGCTGAGCAGGGTGTTCAGCGCCTCGGCGTTGAAGCTGGAGGCGCCACCGTTGTCCTCCTTGACCGCCAGAGCATAGGCTTCATCAATGAACAGCACGCTGCCGTAGGCGTCCCGGCAGATCTGAGCGGTCTTGGGTGCGGTGTGTCCCACATACTTGGCAATGAAGTCCACGCCCTCGTACTCAAAGAACACGCCCTTGCGCAGGATACCCCGTTCCTTGAGCATCTGACCCAGGATCCGGGCCACGGTGGTTTTACCGGTGCCGGGGTTGCCCACAAAGCGCATATGGATAGAGGGACGGCTGGAGGCAGAAGCGTTCTTCACGGCGAATTCGATCAGGGAAACGATCTCGTTCAGCTGCTTGGAAACCGACTCCATGCCGATCATCTGCTTGAGCTGTTCCTCACCGGACAGGCTTTCCATTTCCCGGAAGTCCCGGCCCAGATCCTTCAGGTCCTCCGCCGTAATGACCTCGGACTCGGGAGAGCAGCGCAGCTTTTCGTAGATCATCTCGTCCACCAGCTTCTCTGCGGTCTTGATGCCGTAGAACCGGCCGTCGCTCTTTTCACGGGCAATCAGCTGGGCGAAAATCGGCTCCACAGAGGGGTGGAGGGTGAAGCCGCACTTGGCGGCGGCTCTGCGGCTACACTCCACCAGCTCTTCAAAGCTCATGGGGATGAAGTGGATGGTGCGCAGGAAGAACACATCGTCCAGAATGGCGCTGATGTTGTTGAGAGCCTTCTGTTCCAGGAAGGGGACACGGAACACCAGCACGCTGCGGTTGTTGGAGGAAATCATGCGCAGCAGGGAGCGGTAGCCGGGCTTGTCCAGATTGCTCTGGCACTTGGTGAGGTCCAGACAGACCACGCAGCCCTCCAGCTTTTTCAGATCGGAGCGCATACCCATCTCCAGCTTGTTCAGCTCGTCCGAGTCATCGGTGTCCGGCAGTTGAATTTCCTCCGGGTGGTTGTCGGAAATGAGGTGGTTTTCCTTCAGCAGGTCTGCCAGCAGCTGCAAAGAGGTGGACAGACCGTTGCCGTCGTCAATGGAGAAGAGGAAGGTGTTGCGCTGGATAAAGGCCGTGTCCTTCAGCTTCTTGAGGTAAGGGGTCAGACGGGCAATCTCCTCGCACAGGGCGATAAACTCCTCCGAGCCCACCATGGTGCGGATGCGGGCGAGTGCGCCGGAGTTGGATGTGACTGCCTGAGGTCTGTCGGGAGCGCCGTCAGCAGGAGCGTCAGAGCTGCCGCTGAGGTCGCAGGTGATTTGAATGTCACAGTGCTGCGCCCCGGCCATGTTCTCCAGCTGGTTGCGCAGGGTGGGAGACAGATCCTGCCCGGTGCCGTCCTCAATTTGGAGCTCACAGCGGGTGTCCTGTACCTGACGCACCTTGGTGGTGTATTCGTTGTTTATGTGCTCAATCATCTTGCGGATGAGCAGCGAAGCGGCAATTTTCCCCTTCAGGTCGAGATTGTTTCCGAAATCAATGGTGATTTGATAAAGACTCATATTCTCAGCCTCCAAACAGCTCCGAAACGGAACCGATACAGTGTGTTGCCTCCATTTTAGAGCATCTACCACCTGAAATCAACTGCTTTCGCACGATGACTGCAGCACCAAAGAAGAAAAAAGGAGATGTATGCAATTTGACCAATAGCAACAAAAAAGAAGTTGCGTTTGATATTGAAACTATCCAAAAATAGGAGTATACTGACGGTAAGAAGAAGGGCGAGCGCCCGTCTTTCGCAAGCAGACCTGGAAAGTGAGGAACTACTATGAAAACCAGTTGTATTATTACCGTAGGACGAGAGTTTTGCAGCGGCGGTGCAGAAACGGCCCGCAAGGCGGCCCAGCTTCTGGAAATTCCTTACTATGATAAGGCCATCATTGATGAAACGGTCGAGGCTACAAATCTGACGGAAGAAGTGGTAACCCACCATGATGAGCGTCCGGTGAGTTATGCGGACTTGGGCGGTTTCCAGTATGGCGCCCTGTGGTACAATGACGATCCTTCTTTGATGCTACCCGTCGGTATGCGCATTGCCGACGCTCAGTTCAATGTGATCCGCAATGTGGCTGAGCGTGGTCCCGGCGTCATCGTGGGACGCTGTGCGGACTATGCCCTGAAGGAGCACACGAATGTCCTTCGTGTGTATATCCGAGCCGATGTGGAGCTGCGTGTGGAGCGTGCTATGCGGCTGTACCACCTGCTGGAGGGGGATGCCCGCAAGCTGGTGCGCAAGACGGATAAGATTCGTTCCAATTACTACCGCTACTACACCCAGAAGGACTGGGGCAAAATGGAAAATTATGACTTGATTCTGGACACTGGCCGTATCGGCATTGATGCTGCGGCAAAGACCATTGCCGCACTGGCAGAAAGCAATCCTTTTTGATCTGTCCCCCTTGTGAGGGAGAGGAAAATCAGGTATAATATGCCGGAAGTGAATCTTTCTGGTTATTACCGTTTCTAGTAACACCAACGGTCGAATTCGGGTATTTGCCCGAATTCGACCGTTTATTTTTGCGAGAGAAGGAATCTATTTGCGGCTTACAACTTATTTTGGAGATCGTCATTTTTGGAAAACAGCGATTTTGCTCACCTTGCCCATTTTGGCGCAGAATCTGCTGACCACTTCCTTTGCCCTGATCGACACTTTGATGATTTCCTCACTTGGTACCGTGGAGCTGACCTCAGTGGGGCTTGCTGCCTCCTGGATTGAGCTTTTGAATGTGACATTGTTCGGTATCACCGGAGCCGCCGGGGTAATGGTGGCTCAGTTCTGGGGCGGACGGCAGCTGAGTGAGCTGCGCCGCAGCTACGGCGGCGGCTTTGCGATTGGTCTTGGCGTTGCAACGCTGTTTGCACTGGTTACCATCTTCCGTTCCGAGACAGTGATGGGCTTTTACTCCAATGATGCGGCGGTCATTCGAGAAGGTGCCGCCTACCTCCGGCTGGTTGCCCTTGGTTTTCCTGCGTTTGCCTTACAGCATATCGCCAACAGCACCCTGCGCTCCACGGAGCAGGTGCATACTCCGATGTATGGCACACTGGTGGGAGTGTTTGTGAATATCTGCCTGAACTATGCCTTGATTTTCGGCCATTTCGGCGCACCCAGACTGGGAATGCAGGGCGCAGCGATTGCCTCCTGTGCCGCAAACTGGGTGGGTGTCGTGGTCACCTATGGACTGGCCTTCGGACGCAACACCGTTATGCGCTGCGGACTGCGGGAGATGTTTGCCTTTGATACGAACTTCCTGCGCCGCTACTTCGTGATTGCATGGCCGATTATGCTCAACGAAGTCATTTGGGGCGGCGGCACAGCGGTGCTGAATATGATTTACGGACATATGGGTACGACGGAGTATGCCGCACTCACCATGTGCAGCACAGTGGAACGACTGACCACGGTGGTCATCATGTCGCTTGCCAATTCTGCCAATGTGCTGGTGGGCAAGGAAATCGGCAGGGGACGGCAGGATGTGGCCTACCGCAACGCCACGGCGCTCAGCTGCTGGACACCGGTGCTGGCAGCCTGCTTTGGCGGACTGATGGTTCTGCTGCGCCATCCTGTAACGGCGATGTTCCATCAGGATGCGGAAGTGACTGCCCTTGCAGTGCGTATCCTGATACTTATGGCTGCCACACTGCCCTTGCGCTTTTTCCAGTATGTCCACATCTGCGGTATTCTGCGGGCTGGTGCAGACGGAAAACGGGCGGCCTTTTATGACTTCATCGGTGTCTGGGGTGTCAGTGTCCCCACGGCGCTGATCGGTATGCTGCTGAGATTGGATTTCTTGCTGGTGTTCCTTCTGGTGCAGCTGCTGGACGGCTTGGTGAAGAGCGTACTGGTGCTGCGGAGATTTTTGTCGAAAAAATGGATGATTCAAATCGGAGAAACATAAAAAACGCCGGGATGCGGAGCATCCCGGCGTTTGTGTGTTTATACTTGAAAAATCAGCCCAAATCGTCCTCAATCAGACCGTAGCCGCCGTTCTTTCTGGCGTAGACCACAGCCACAGCGTCATGGTTGTCCGCATTGCGGAACACGAAGAAGGTGTGTCCGGTCAGATTCATCTGCAGGACGGCCTCCTCGGCGCTCATGGGCTTAAAAGCAAATTTCTTGGTGCGGATGATGGAGATGTCCTCCTCGTCCTCTTCAAAGGGCTCCTGCGCCAGCAGTGCTTCCAGCTCCTCGTTGTGCAGGCGCTTGGCGACGCGGGTCTTGAACTTGCGGATCTGACGCTCGATGGCACGGATCGCGTCGTCCAGAGAAGCGTTGGCGTCGGTGGTGGTGGATTCGCCGCGGTAGAGGTTTCCGCCGGCATTGACGGCGACTTCCACTTTGACCAGACCCTTTTTCAGATTGGTAAAGGTGACGGTGGCATCCGCATCGGAGCGGAAGTAGCGATCCAGCTTGGCAACCTTCTTTTCAGCGTAGACATACTGCAAAGATTGGGCGTTGCTTTTCTGTTCTCCCTTGCGATCGACAAATTTCACGTTCACGATGATGCGCTCCTTTCTTGGTCGAATGACCGGGAAACAAATGCTCTGTTTCCTTGTGATGATTGTACCACAAAACCGAAATGAAATGCAACAAAATTGTGAGCTTTTACATAAAAACAAGAAACGGACCCGGGAGATTCCGGAATGCCAAAGATTTGCCCGGGGAGGGAAAAGCGATTGAAAGAGGGGCGTGTCCATGGTAAAATATTGGTCAAACAGGGAAAAGGAGGAGCCAATATGATCCTGATTGCCTGTGTAGATGACAATATGGGCATGGCGTTCAACCACCGCCGACAAAGCCGGGACCGGTTGCTGAATGACCGCATTTTGACGGTGACCCAAGGGCATACGCTCTGGATGAGTCCCAATACCGCGAAGCTGTTCTCCGATGTGCCGGACCGTGTCACGGTGTCGGAGCACTTTCTGGAGGAAGCCGCTCCGGGAGACTATTGTTTCACGGAGCAGCACCCGGTGGGCGGCATGGAGGAGCGGATCGAAGGAGTGGTGCTGTATCACTGGAACCGGCGGTATCCCGCCGATCTCTACTTTGATCTGAACCTCAGTGCGTACACCAAGACCCGGCAGACGGAGTTCCCGGGTTCTTCCCATGAAACCATAACAGAGGAGATTTATACCAAATGAAACGAAGTGTATCTCTGCTGCTGACTTTGCTGTTGTCTCTGAGTCTGCTGACTGGCTGCGGAGGAGCGGCAGTTTCCGAACACTCGGCAGACTCTGCTTCTGCCAGCACTTCAACTGTGACCGACCCTGCCCCGGAGCAGGAGCCGGAGGTTACGGAGCCGACGGCAGATCCGGTTTCGTCGGCAAAGCCTGCCAGCCTGCAGGAGTTGAATGTACCGGACTTTTCCGGCGAGCCTTATGTGGCGGTCAATGAAAATGTGCCGTATTTTACTCCGGAGGAGCAGATTACCGAAGCTTTTGAAACCTATGCCGAACAGGACGCACTGCGCCGCTGCGGCACCGCCTATGCCAACCTCTGCCCGGAGCTGATGCCCACGGAAGAACGGGAAGGCATTGGCCACATTTATCCCTCCGGCTGGAAACCGGCCCAGTATGACTGCGTGCCCGGCGGACACCTCTATAACCGCTGCCACCTGATCGGTTTTCAGTTGGCAGGGGAGAACGACAACAGCCGGAACCTGATTACCGGCACCCGGTATCTGAATATCGAGGGTATGCTGCCCTTTGAGGATATGGTGGCGGACTATGTGAAAGAAACCGGCAACCATGTGCTTTATCGGGTCACCCCTTATTATGAGGGAGAGAATCTGGTGGCGTCCGGCGTGCTGATGGAAGGCTGGTCGGTGGAGGACGAGGGAGACGGCATCTGCTTCTGCGTCTACGCATACAATAACCAGCCCGGAGTGGAAATTGACTACGCCACCGGAGAAAGCCGGCTGGTAGAGCTGCCGGCGGAGCAGCCCGTTTCGGAGGAGCCTGCCCAGACTGCGGTAGAAGCGGACTATGTGCTGAACACCAACACCCATAAGTTCCACCGTCCCAGCTGCGGCAGTGCCAATCAGATCAAGGACGAAAACCGGCAGGAGTACACCGGCAATCGGGAGGACCTTCTGGCTCAGGGCTATGAGCCTTGTAAAAAATGTAATCCGTGACAGAACTGATACCCCCGTTTGCGAGAGAAGCAAACGGGGGTGCTTTTTGATTTCAGGGTACCATTTTTTTCACAGGAGTGGTATACTCTATTGTGAGTAACTATATGAAATAGGAGGAGTACTCCATGGAATGGACTATGCTGAAAAAGCGCCTTTTGGAGCGTTGCCCCGATCTGAAATTGCTGGAGCACGAGCCTATGAGCCGTCACACCACCTTCCGCATCGGCGGAGAGGTTGTGCTGATGGCCTTTGTAAAGACGGAAGAAGAATTCAAGCTCGCCCTGCAGGCGGCGCATGAAGAGAATATCATCCCCTATGTGGTGGGAAACGGAAGTAACATTTTGGCTGCCGATGGAGCAATTGATGTGTTTGTCATTGCCACCTGCGAGGGCCTCAATCGGCTGGAGCGGACCGGGGAGCAGGAAATCACCTGCGGCGTGGGTGTTTCCATGGCCCGGCTTGCCACCTTTGCGATGGAGCAGGGACTGACCGGTCTGGAATTTGCCCACGGCATTCCCGGCACGGTGGGCGGCGGCATTTACATGAATGCCGGAGCCTACGGCGGAGAAATCAAGGATGTGGCGGTGGAAAGCCGCTATCTCACCCTCAGCGGAGAAAGCGGCGTGCTGCGAGGCGAAGAGCAGAAGCTGACCTATCGCCACAGCGCCTATTCCGAGGGGGATAAGTTCGCCACCTCCGTGGTGTTCCACTTGGAAAAGGGCGATAAGGAGACCATCCGCAGCCGCATGGCGGAGCTTGCTGAGAAGCGCCGCAGCCGTCAGCCGCTGGATAAACCCAGCGCAGGCAGTACCTTCAAGCGTCCGGCGCAGGGATTTGCCGCCGCACTCATCGAACAGTGCGGTTTGAAGGGCTATACCGTGGGCGGCGCTCAGGTCAGTGAGAAGCATTCCGGCTTTGTCATCAACTGCGGCGGAGCCACCTGTGCCGATGTGCTGGCATTGACGGAGCATGTCCATCAGGTGGTGCTGGAGCAGACGGGCGTTGCGCTGGAGATGGAAGTCCGCCGTCTGGGCTGAGGAGAGATGGAGAGATAGAGATGGAACTTTTAATCATATCCGGCTTGTCCGGAGCAGGCAAAAGTCAGGCGTCCAAGTTCTTGGAGGACACCGGATTTTATACGGTGGATAACATTCCGCCCGAATTTATGCCCCAGTTTGCCTCCTTTTGTACCAGCCGCTATGAGCGGGTGGCAATCGTGTGTGACGCCCGTTCCGGTGACAGCGCCCAGTCCTTGCTGGATGCGCTGGATGAGGTGAAGAAGTTGGTCTGTTCCTGCAAATTGATCTTCTTGGAGGCCGACCTGCCCACCATCATCCGCCGTTATAAGGAAACCCGGCGGCTGCATCCGCTGGCCGGCAAGGACGGCTCTCTGGAGGATGCCGCCAAGCAGGAACGGGAGCTGCTCCTGCCCATCCGGGCCCGGGCGGACTATGTGCTGGACACCACTCCCTTTGCCTCCATCGGACAACTCCGGCTGGTGTTGGAAAACCTGTTCGGTTCGGACACTAACCACGGCGGTATTGCGGTCAATGTGATGAGTTTTGGCTTTAAATACGGATTGCCGCTGGAAGCGGATCTGGTCATGGATGCCCGTTTCCTGCCCAATCCCTACTACATTCCGGAGCTGCGCGTGCAGACCGGCAAGGACCCGGCGGTCCGGGAATATCTGGAGCAGTTTGATATTACCCATAGCTTTGTGGATAAATTGGAGGATATGATCTCCTTTCTGCTGCCCCACTACGCCGAGGAAGGAAGACAGGTGCTGACGGTTGCCATTGGCTGTACCGGCGGACGGCACCGCTCTGTGGCGGTGGCCTGTGAAATGGTAAAACGGTTAAAAGCGTCTGGTTATGCGGTCAGCGAGTATCATCGTGATGTAACGAGGGCTTGATTTTATGAAAAAACAGCGTAAATCTGCCAGAGCAAGCGGCCCCAATATTGTGGCAATTGGCGGTGGAACGGGACTTTCCACCGCCCTGCGTGGACTGAAATGCTGTACGGAAAATCTGACGGCGATTGTGACGATGGCAGACGACGGCGGCGGCAGCGGCAAGCTGCGTGAGGACTTGGGAATGCCGCCTCCCGGAGATGTGCGCCATTGTATGCAGGCGCTGGCCAATGCGGAGCCGCTGATGGATGAACTCATCAACTATCGTTTCCCCGAGGGAACCCTCAAGGGACAGAGCTTCGGAAATCTGTTTCTGGCGGCCCTGATGGGGATTACGGGTTCCTTTGAGGGAGCCGTCGCCAGCATGAGTAAGGTTCTGGCCATCACCGGCCGAGTGCTGCCGGTGACCTGTGACGACATCCAGCTGGTGGCTAAATTTGAAAACGGCACGCAGGTGGTGGGTGAGTCCAAAATCTGCGCCTTCAAGAAGGCACAGGACTGCCGCATCTCCCATGTGCGGCTGGAGCCGAGAACCCCCAAGGTCAATGCCGAGGCGGTGGAGGCCATCCGAAAAGCCGACCTCATTCTGCTGGGGCCGGGCAGTCTCTATACCAGCATTATTCCCAATTTGCTGGTGGATGGCATTGTGGACGCCATTGCCGAGTCCCATGCCCTTCGGGTGTATGTCTGCAATGTGATGACACAGGACGGCGAGACCGAGGGCTATACTGCCGGCGACCATCTGAAGGCACTGATGGCCCACAGCGGCGGACGAAAGCTGGTGGATTACTGTCTGGTGAATTCCGAGCCGGTGCCGGACTATCTGCTGCCCATCTACGCCCTGCAAAATTCTGAACCCATCCGGCTGGATCGGGAAGTCATCGAAGCCCTTGGGGTGGAGGTGGAGCTTCAGCCGGTGGTGGACCCCAACCATAAGTGTCTGGCCCGGCATGACTCGGACCGTCTGGCCAAGGCCATTATGAAGCTGATGGAGGATCACTCCATGCGTGTGGTGGAGCAGGGAACCACCCGTTACCAGAGAGAACGATAAGAAAGGAAGAGACCCCATGTCTTTTGCTTCAGAAGTAAAAGGGGAGCTGTGCCGGGAAAAACTGAGCCGCCCCTGCTGTGCCTGTGCGGAAGCCTACGGTGTGCTGTTGTTCTGCAACAGCTTCACCACCGAACGGGTGCGTATTTCCACCCAGAGCGTGGCGTTTGCCCAGCGTCTGCCCCGGCTGTTCCGCAAAGCCTTCGGGGTGGCCTTTGACGAAAGCCCGGAGGATCTCAACAGCGGCGGAAAACTCACCTTTGAGGTGACCAAGCCGGAGTCCATGGAAACCATTCTGGACACCTACGGCTACGCCCGGGAGAATTCCGTGTCCCACCACATCAATTATGCGATGCTGGAGGAGGAGTGTTGCCGCAGCTCGTTTCTGCGAGGGGCTTTTCTGGCAGGCGGCAGTGTGACGGACCCGGAAAAGCGCTATCATATGGAACTGGTCACTTCCCATATATTTGTCCACCGGGAGCTGGAAAACCTGTTGATGGAGATGGGTTTTGCCCCGAAAAGCACCACACGGAACGCAAACTATGTGACGTACATCAAGCGCAGCGAGTCGATTGCCGACATTCTTACTACTTTGGGCGCACCCTTGGCTGCCATGGAGATCATGAATGCCAAGGTGGAGAAAAATCTGCGCAACGGCGTCAATCGCTGGTCCAACTGCGATGTGGCTAATGTGTCCAAGGCGGTGGATGCGGCGCAGGCACAGATTGAGGCCATCCGCCGACTGGAGGAAGAGGTGGGACTTTCCACCCTGCCGGAAAAGCTGCGGGAAACGGCTCAGCTGCGGATGAACAACCCGGAGCTGTCCCTCAGCCAGCTGGCGGCCCTGAGCCAGATCAGCAAATCCTGTCTGAACCACCGGCTTCGCAAGCTGATGGAACTGTCCCACACGATGGAGTGAGATATTTTATGAAATTGTTGATTAAACAGCGGGTGTTCTCCTGGTCGGACACCTATGATGTCTACGATGAAACCATGCAGCCGGTGTACTTTGTGCAGGCAGAGGTGTTTACGCTGGGACACCGCATCCATATTTTTGATAAGGCCACCGGTGTGGAGTTGGCGTCCATTCGGCAGAAGCTGATGACCTTCTTTCCCACCTTTTATCTGGAATTGGGCGGCGTGGATATGGGATCCATCCAGCGGCAGCTGTCCTTTTTGCGGCCTCAGTATCGGCTGGATCTGAACGGCTGGACGGTGACGGGAGATTTCCTGTGCTGGGACTATGATGTGTTGGACGGCTTCGGCCGCCCGGTGATGCACATCAGCAAGGAACCCTTCCACTGGGGCGACACCTATGTGCTGGACATTGCCGAACCGGAGGATGCCCTGCTCTGCCTGCTGATCGCCGTTTCGATCGACGCAGCCAACTGCGACAATCATTGACCAAATTTCCTAAGATGAGGTAACCCCTATGGCATTTACGCATTTACATCTGCATACCGAATTTTCCCTGCTGGACGGCGCCTGCCGCATTGAAAAGCTGGTAAAACGGGTCAAGGAGCTGGGACAGACCAGCGTGGCCATCACCGACCACGGCGTGATGTACGGCTGCATTGACTTTTACCGTGCCTGTTTGAAGGAGAACATCAAGCCCATCATTGGCTGTGAGGTTTATGTGGCACCCCGAACCCGGTTCGACAAGGTGCATGAGTTGGACAGTGAAGCACGGCATCTGGTGCTGCTGTGCAAGGATGAGCAGGGATACCGCAACCTCTCCTATATGGTGACGGAGGCCAATGTGGAGGGCTTTTATATCAAGCCTCGCATTGATTTGGACCTGCTGCGGGAGCACCACGAGGGATTGATTGCTCTGTCCGCCTGTCTGGCGGGTGAAATTCCCCGCAAGCTCCGGGCCGGAGACTATGCGGGAGCGAAAGCCCACGCCCTGATGATGTATGATTTGATGGGTGAGGGGAATTACTATCTGGAGATTCAGGACCACGGCATTCCGGAGCAGAAGCAGATTCTGCCCGACCTGTATCGGCTCAGCGCAGAAACCGGCATCCCTCTGATCGCCACCAATGACTGCCATTATATCGAGAAGGAAAATGCGCAGGCACAGGATGTACTGATGTGCATCCAGACAGGCAAGACGCTGGATGATCCCAACCGGATGAAGTTCTCCAGCGAGGAGTTCTATGTGAAGAGCGAGGCGGAGATGCTGTCGCTGTTCCCGGAGCACCCGGAGGCCATTGCAAACACCCAGAAGGTGGTGGAGCAGTGCAACCTCACCTTTGAGTTCGGCAAGTACCACCTGCCGGAATTCACCTGCCCGGAGGGCTATACCTCCGACGAGTGGTTTGACCACCTCTGTTATACCGGTTTTGAGGTGCGCTATCCCAACGGGAGCGAAGAATACCGCCAGCGTTTGCAGTATGAGATGGACATGATCCGCCGAATGGGCTTTGTGGATTATTTCCTGATCGTGTCCGACTTCACCCGGTACGCCAAGGAACACGACATCCCTGTTGGCCCGGGCCGAGGCAGTGCGGCAGGCAGTATGGTGGCCTACTGCATGAATATCACCGACATTGACCCCATGAAGTACGAGCTGTACTTTGAACGCTTCCTGAACCCGGAGCGTGTCACGATGCCGGATATTGATATGGACTTCTGCTACCGCCGCAGAGGTGAGGTCATCGACTATGTGAACGAGAAATACGGGTCGGACCATGTGGCGCAGATCGTCACCTTCGGTACTATGGCCGCCAAGGCGGTCATCCGGGATGTGGGACGGGTGATGAACCTGCCCTACGGAGATGTGGACGCCATTGCCAAGCAGGTGCCCAACGGCCCGAAAATGACGCTGGATCTGGCGATGTCCACCTCCAAGCCCCTGCGTGAGATGTACGATCGGGACGAAACGGTGAAAAAACTCATCGACACCGCCCGTACCATCGAGGGTATGCCCCGAAACGCCTCCAAGCACGCCGCAGGCGTGGTAATTACCCGCCGACCGGTCTATGAATATGTGCCGCTGGCGAAAAATGACGAAAGTGTGGTCACCCAGTATATTATGACCACGCTGGAAGAGCTGGGCCTGCTGAAAATGGACTTTTTGGGTCTGCGTAACCTCACCGTGCTGGATGACGCCCAGAACTTCATCCGCCGTCAGGAACCGGACTTTGACCTCCATAAGATTCCGGATGATGACCCGGAAACCTTTAAAATGCTGAGTGCCGGCCGTACCTCCGGTGTGTTCCAGATGGAGTCCGGCGGCATGACCTCGGTGTGCATCCAGCTGAAGCCTCAGTCCATCGAAGACCTGACGGCTATTATCGCTCTCTATCGGCCGGGCCCGATGGAATCCATCCCCCGGTTCATTGCATCCAAATTCAACCCGAAGCTGATTACCTATAAGCACCCCATGCTGGAGCCGATCCTGTCTGTTACCTATGGCTGCATTGTCTATCAGGAGCAGGTCATGATGATTTTCCAGCAGCTGGCCGGGTACTCTCTGGGCGGAGCCGATATGGTGCGCCGTGCCATCTCCAAGAAGAAGGCGGCCCAGATCGAGGCGGAACGCCATGCCTTTGTTTACGGCGACCCGGAGCGGGAGATCAAGGGATGCATTGCCAATGGAATCCCGGAGACTACGGCCAATGAGATTTTTGATGAGATCTACGATTTCGCAAACTACGCCTTCAATAAGGCTCATGCGGTGAGCTATGCCATCGTGACCTATCAGACCGCCTACTTCAAGGCCCACTATCCCAAGGAGTATATGGCGGCGCTGCTGACCAGCGTGCTGGACTCCTCGGAGAAGGTGGCGGAGTATATCGGCGAGTGCAAGGAACTTGGTATTCCGCTGCTGCCGCCGGATGTGAATGAATCCCGGTCGGAATTTACCGTCACCAAGGAAGGCATCCGGTTTGGCTTGGTGGGCGTCAAGGGCGTAGGCCGGGCACTGATCGACAATCTGGTGAAGGAACGGGAGAGCAACGGTCCGTTCCGCAATTTCCAGAACTTCTGTGAGCGTATGTTCGACCACGATCTGAACCGCAGAGCGTTGGAAAACATGATCCGCTGTGGCAGCTTTGATTCCATGGGCGCTTACCGCAGCCAGCTGATGGCGGTGATGAATCCGGTGATGGACGGCATTGCGGCGGCGAGAAAGCGGAATCTGGAGGGTCAGTTTGACCTGTTCAGCGGCTTTGGCGGCGAGGAAACGGTGTCGGCCTCGGAAGTGCCTCTGCCCAATCTGAAGGAGTATTCCTCTAAGGAACTGATGGAGATGGAGCGGGAAACCACAGGACTCTATCTCACGGGTCATCCCATGGATGAGTATCGCCCGCTGATTCGCCGGGTCAACGCAAGCCCCATCGGCTCCATTTTGAATGACTTTTCTCAGGAGGACGGCCCCACCCGGTTCCACGACGAACAACGGGTGACGCTGGCCTGTATTGTGGGTTCGGTCAAGACGAAAACCACGAAGAATAACAGCATGATGGCCTATGTGAGTTTGGAGGACGATACCGGCAGCATGGAAATGCTGGTGTTCTCCAAGGCGCTGGGCGAGTGCGGCAGCTATCTCCAAAAGGGCACGCCCGTGCTGGTGGACGGCAGATTGTCCGTTCGGGATGAAAAGCCCCCTCAGGTGATGTGCAACAGCGTCCGGCTGCTGTCGGAGATCAGTCAGGCAGATGTGCCTTACTCCGGCGGCGGAGCAACGATTCGCCCCCAGACGAAGGAAGCGCACGGCGTGATGGCCGGCAAGCATAAGCTGTACCTCCGGGTGCCCTCCATGCAGCACCCCTCGGTGGAGTACATCCGCAAGGTGCTGGTGATGTTCCCGGGCCAGAGTCAGTTGATTTTTTACGCAGAAGATACCCAAAAACGCTACGGCGTCCCCTGTCTCATCCACACTTCGCTGGTGAAGGAGATGCAGGAGGTGCTGGGAAGTGAAAATGTGGTGGTGAAATGAGAGAGAATCAGGAGAAGCAGAGCATAGAAATGCACTCCGCCGCAGCCAAGGAGTGGGCAAAAAGCAAGCTGAAGCAGGGAAAGCAAAGTATCTTTTCCCGGCTGGCCAAGCTGATTTTTCACCGGGGATTTTTCATATCTCTGGCCCTTTTGCTGCAGCTTTTGGTGCTGGCCATTCCGGTGGTCTGGTTCTCCCGTACCATTTCGTTTGTTTACTTTTTTGCGGTCTACATTGTAGTGACGCTGGTGGCGGTGCTGCATGTGATCAGCAGCCGCTATCAGGCGGAATACAAGATGGCTTGGGTGGTTCCCATTCTGGCGCTGCCGGTGTTCGGCGGATTGATGTATCTGCTCTACGGCGGCAACCGGATGGGCAAACGGGCGAAAAAGGAAATGCAGATGCAGGAGGCCACGCTCAAGCGCTATATGGGCACTGCGTCGGAGGAAACCATCGGGGAACTGGAGCACATGGGCGGCGACGCCCTCACCCAGTCCCGGTATCTGGAAACGGCCTGCTTTTCTCCCCCTCATACCCACACTGAAACCACCTATTTTCCCTTGGGCGATACCATGTTCCGCCAGATGAAGCTGGAACTGGAGCAGGCGGAAAAGTATATCTTTTTGGAATTTTTCATCATTCACCCCGGAAAGATGTGGGGCGAGATTCTGGAAATTCTGGAGCGCAAGGCCCGTGCCGGGGTGGATGTCCGGGTGATGTATGACGATGTGGGATGCCTTTATACCCTTCCAACCGGGTATGAAGCCACGCTGGAGAAAATGGGCATCCGCTGTCAGGTGTTCAACCGCTACCGTCCGGTGGTGACGCTGCGGCTCAATAACCGGGACCACAGAAAGATCATGGTGGTGGACGGCAATGTGGCGTTTACCGGCGGCATCAATCTGGCGGACGAGTATATCAATGAGAAGGAACGCTTCGGCCACTGGAAGGACTCCGGCGTTATGCTCCGGGGCGATGCGGTCTGGAATTTCACGGTGATGTTCCTGTCCGGCTGGAACCATGTGGCAGGCATTCAGGAGGATTTCTCTGCGTTTCGGCCCACATTGCCTGTGTCGGATGTGGTTCGGGATGGCGTGGTGCAGCCCTATGACGACTCGCCGCTGGATGACCGTCCGGTGGGTGCCAATGTGTACCATAACCTGATTGCCAAGGCCACCCGGTATGTATACCTGACTACCCCGTACCTCATCATTGACGGCGATATGACCTCAGCCCTCTGCGTGGCAGCTCAGTCCGGCGTAGATGTGCGTATTATTACCCCTCATATCCCGGACAAGAAAATCGTGTTTGAAGCAACCCGAGCCCATTACCAGCTTTTGCTGGAGGCGGGCGTCCGCATCTTTGAGTATACGCCGGGGTTTATCCATGCCAAGAATTTTGCAGTGGATGACCGGTTCGGTACGGTGGGTACGGTGAATATGGACTACCGCAGCTTGTACCTCCACTTTGAGTGCGGCGTCTGGATGGCAGGCAGTTCCGCCATCAGCGGCGTCCGGGAGGACTTTTTGGCTACGCAGGCCCTCAGTGAGGAAATCACCTTGGAGTGGGCCAAGGAAATGAGCCATCATAAACGCTTGATCCACGCATTGCTCCGAGCCTTCTCCCATCTGCTCTGACAAAACGAAACCGCCCACGGAAACCATTCGTTTCCGTGGGCGGTTTTTACTGTTTTCTTACTTTTCCTTGTGGGATTCCACCCAGAGGCGCAGATCCTTCAGCAGAGCGGGGTCGTGGTGAAGGGACATGGCGCTGTAATGCTTCATGAAGCGGGCAGAACGGCGGGCAAGCTCTGCCATACGCATAGCACGCAGCTTTTCCTGTGCCTGACGGGCTTTGTCCTGAGCGGCCTGATTGAGCATTTCCTTGGCACGGCCGCCGGCAGACTGCAGATCGGAAATGGACTGACCGAGGGATGCCTTGCGCTCCTCGATGTGGTCCTCGATGTGCTGCTGCAGCTCCATTTTGCCCAACTCCAGCTGAACTCGGGCAGCCTCCACCTTGGCAAGAGCGGAGGAGAGCAGAGCCAGATCACGGATGGTGATAATCGTGTCCACCAGAACCATGACAGCGAGAACAGAGGCGATGATCTGTCTGGGCAGAGGCTCCAGACGGGAATAAAGCTGAGCGGTGGCAGGATGAATCAGGAAGATCGCCAGATAGGCGGCGATGCCCCACCAAAGGCTGTTTCCGAGGCAGATGCGGCCCTTGAGATTGCATCTGCGGTTGGAATAATCCCAATACTTCACATGGGTGGTGACTTCCAGCAGCCAGCCGACGAAGTATTCCCATGCAGACATGACCACGGTGGCCATGAGGTAGAAGAGGGGGATGTTGCCGACGAAGGGGGTGAAGAAATTCACCATGATGAGCACGCCTACACCGTAAATGGGGCAGATAGGCAGGTGGAGGAAGCCGCGGTTGATCCACCGCTTATGACAGACGGAGCAGAAGGTGGATTCCATGCACCAGCCCAGAAAGGAATACCAGACGAAGTACAGGAAGGTGAGGGAGATAGGGGTGTGGAAAAGGGGAAACTGCATAATTTGACGCTCCTCAAATTAGATTTGGGACAAGGCGTGATAAAAGCCCTGCGGGTCGGTGCGGAAACGCTGAATGAGCTGCTGGGCGTCCTCCTGAAGAGGAGAAACCAGAGACAGAGAGAAGAGGTTGACATCCTGATCGTTGTCCAGCTCCAAATGGATGAGCCAACTGCCGTTTTCCTGCTGGGTCAGCTCGGAGCGAACCCGGCGGGCGGCGTGCATCCGCTCGTTGATTTCCGACAGCTTCTGATCGCAGTGCAGGCAGACGGAGTAGGGGAGCTGATCCTCGGTGGCAGAGCCGTTTTTGCGGCCCTTCTCCGTGATGGAATAGGTTTTATCTTCCAGCGTGACATGATCGGTTTCCACCAGTTCCGCCAGTGCGCTGGTAAAATCGAAGTAGCTTACGCCCTTGTCGCACATCGCCACATCGGTGAGAGCGTCCAAATCCAGCGGCAGTTCTGCCCGGGCCAGAATATAGAGCAAAAGAAACTTGATTTCCAGCTTACCTTGAATAAATCCGCGTTCCATAAAAATACATCAACTCCTAAATCTCAGCGAAAGCATGGAAGAAAATGATAGTTACAATACATTATAACGGAGCGAGGGAAAAAACTCAAGAGCGTAACCCGGTCAAAGACAACAGGAAAGTCACTTGACGGCGGCGACGGAAAAAAGGTATGATAGCGGCAGAGAGAACATAGACATGACAGGAGGAATCAGGCATGAAAAAGTGCAGGATCACCGTGATGCGGATGGCAGAGTATTCCGACTTGTCTGATCGGTATGAAAATCCCATCGAGCACGCCTGCGAGATGCGGCTGGGACAGGTGTTTATTGCCAATGGCTGGGAACGGCCGGAGGGAATGTGTCTCAGTGCGTGGGAGAGTATGTCCCCCTTTGTGATGACGCTGGCCCATGGCGGCGGCAATTTTTACAACGGGTGGATGAAAAATCCAAAATCGGCGATGATTTCCTGCAATGACGGCTTTCGACCGGTAAGTTTTTTGATCGAAGCGATGGAAGAAGACGCGGAAGAAACAAGGAACTGAAAAATAGGAGGAACAAACATGAAACGATGGATCGCAATGGTATTGACGCTGACGATGCTGGCAGCCATGACCGGCTGCGGCAGCAAAGGGGCGGTTTCGTCTGAACCGGAATTGCCGCCTCCTCCCCCCGTGGAGAATGTAGAGGAAGCGCCGCCGGAGCCGGAGCCTGTGGTTTATACCAACCCTCTGACCGGTGAAGTGACGGAGACCGATCTTTCCGGCAACCGTCCGTTGGCCATCATGCTGAACACGCTGAAAAAGGCTCTGCCCCAGAGCGGTCCCGGCAGTGCGGATATGCTGATCGAGATTCCGGAAGAGGGCGGCATTACCCGTATTATGGCTGTGTTTCAGGATTTCTCCGGCGTGGGCAATCTGGGCACCGTCCGCTCCACCCGTGAGTATTTTGTGTTTATGGCCATGGGTCTGGATGCCATGCTGGCCCACTGCGGCGCCAGCTACAGCGCCAATGATATTCTGTCCAGAACGGGCTATAAAACCCTGAATTCCATGACCATGGGTGATACCTTCTGGCGTGACAGCTGGCGTAAAAAGAATGTGGGTCTGGAGCACAGCCTCTATACCGGCAGCGAAGCGCTGGAGACCTACCTTTCCGACCCCAGCCACATCCGCACCACCCATGAGGAGGGCTTTGCCAGCCCCTATGTGTTCACCGAGGACGGAACGCCCCAGAATGGGCAGAGTGCCAACAAGATCAGCGTGTCCTTCTCCAGCTATAAGACCACCGGCTTCACCTATGATGCGTCGGCAGGGAAGTATCTGGTGGAGGCCTTTGACGCTCCGTACATGGACGCCAATACCGACCAGCAGGTGGCTGTGGAAAATGTGGTGGTAATTCCCACCAGTCAGTCCACCAAGTCCGACGGACAGCTGCAGGAGTTCGACCTCTCCTCCGGCACCGGTTACTTTGCCTGCGGCGGCAAGTATATGGAGATCCAGTGGGAGAAGGGCGATATGGACGATCCGCTGGTGTTCAAAACTGCCGACGGTGCTCCCTTGGAGCTGGGTGTGGGCAGCACTTATATCTGCATCTGCGATACCAGCCGTCCCGTGACCTTTGAGTGAATTTCTTGTCCCGTCCCCGAAAGGGGGCGGGACTTTTTCCTTGTAATTGTTGACAAAAGCGGGAAAAGTGTGTATCTTGAGAATAGCCATATGACTGACGGAAGTGGAAGTGACCACAGGGAGTATGGTGTTGATCGTGCCGACCGTCTGGGCAAAGAGATTTTGCCGGGGGAGTCGGCTGTTTTTATTTGGACCGACCTCCGGAGTGTACCGTAGAAAGGAACGATGTAATCATGATGACTGATATCGAAATCGCACAGAATACCGAGATGCTGCCCATCCGCGCTGTGGCGGAGCGTGCCGGAATCGATGAGGAACTTCTGGAATACTACGGCAAGGTGAAGGCTAAGATCGACATCACCCCGCTGCGCAGCGCACCCCGTAAGGGCAAGCTGATTCTGGTCACTGCCATCAACCCCACCCCGGCCGGTGAGGGCAAGACCACGGTGAGCGTGGGTCTGGCGGACGCTCTGTGCAGCATGGGCAAGCAGGCCATGCTCTGCCTGCGTGAGCCTTCTCTTGGCCCGGTGTTCGGCGTCAAGGGCGGCGCTGCCGGCGGCGGCTATGCTCAGGTGGTGCCCATGGAGGATATCAACCTGCACTTTACCGGCGACTTCCACGCCATTGGAGCTGCCAATAACCTGCTGGCGGCGATGCTGGATAACCACATTCAGCAGGGCAATGCGCTGGATATTGATGTGAAGAACATCACTTGGAAGCGCTGCGTGGATATGAATGACCGCCAGCTGCGTAATATCATCGACGGTATCGGCGGCCGTATGCAGGGCGTGCCCCGTGAGGATGGCTTCGACATCACCGTGGCCAGCGAGATCATGGCGGTGCTGTGTCTGGCCTCTGATCTGATGGACCTGAAGGCCCGTCTGGCTCGAATCATCGTGGCCTATACCCGTTCCGGTAAGCCGGTCACTGCCCACGACCTGAAGGCGGAGGGCGCCATGACTGTGCTGCTGAAGGATGCCATCAAGCCCAATCTGGTCCAGACTCTGGAGCATAATCCGGCGATGGTCCACGGCGGTCCCTTTGCCAATATCGCCCACGGCTGCAACAGCGTGTCCGCAACGGATACTGCGATGAAGCTGGCAGATTATGTGGTGACCGAGGCCGGCTTCGGTGCCGATCTGGGTGCAGAGAAGTTTTTGGATATTAAGTGCCGTGCCGCTGGTATGGACCCCTCTGCGGTCATCATCGTGGCGACGGTGAAGGCGCTCAAGTATAACGGCGGCGTGGCTAAGAACGAGCTGGGTACGGAAAATTTGGAGGCACTGGAGCGTGGCCTTCCCAACCTGCTCAAGCACGTGGAGAACATCACCAAGGTCTTTGGACTGCCCTGCGTGGTTGCCATCAACCGCTTCCAGCAGGATACCGATGCTGAACTGGAGCTGGTGCGCAGCAAGTGCGCCGAGCTTGGGGTAAATGTGTCCCTGTGCGAGGTCTGGGCCAAGGGCGGCGAAGGCGGCAAGGAGCTTGCTGAGGAAGTGCTGCGCCTTTGCGAGCAGGAGCATGAATTCCGCTTTGCCTATGATCTGGACCTGTCCATCAAGGAAAAAATCTCTGCCATTGTGGAGCGCATCTACGGCGGCAGCAGTGTGACCTATTCCAAGGATGCGGAGAAGGCCATCACCTCTCTGGAGGAGCTGGGCTACGGCAATCTGCCCATCTGCATGGCAAAGACCCAGTATTCTCTCTCGGATGATGCCGCCAAGCTGGGACGCCCGGAGGGCTTCTCCATCTCCGTGACCCGGGTCAAGGTGTCCGCCGGTGCCGGCTTCATCGTGGTTCAGACCGGCAATGTGATGACCATGCCCGGTCTGCCCAAGGTGCCTGCCGCAGAGCGGATTGACATCGACGAAAACGGCAAGATTATCGGCCTGTTTTGATTTGCTGCCCCTGAGCATGGGGAAAACCGATTTTATCGCTCAAAAAAGAGACTGCGGAACGGAGTTCGGCAGTCTCTTTTTTTCGTTTTCCTTAAAAAGTAATGAATGAATTGTGAAAAGTGTCGGAAACTACTTGCACAGGACGAAATCATGACATAGAATACAGACAGCACCGAAGCCGAATTAAATGTCCCTTTTGCAGGGTCGTATATAGGAGGAAACATATGAGCATGAATATTGATTTTGACGCCATCAAGGATACCGTCGTGAATATCGCCCAGAGCGGTGTTGCTCAGGGCAAGAAGGTTGCCACTGCCGCCAAGCTGAAGGCAGACAATATGGCACAGCGTGATGCCATCCGCAAGGCCTATCTGGCCATCGGCAAGCAGTACTTTGCCGCCCACAGAGGGGAGCCGGACGAGGAGTTTGTCCAGCTGTTCACCGCCGTGGAGTATGCCATGTCCGCCATTGAAGCCAACAATGCCGAGCTTGCCGCCATGAAGGCAGAGCCGGATGTGTCCGTAGATGTGGATGTGGAGATGCAGGCCGGTGAGGTTCCGGACGATCTGGAAACCCTCATTGAGCAGGAGATGGAGCAGGCCGACGCTGCAGAAGCCGAGGAGACTCCTGCGGAAGAGCAGGCAGAGGCTCCCGTTGAGGACGCTCCTGTTTCTGTCGAGGAGGATGTCACCGAGGACGATTTCGCCGAAGAGGACATTCAGGACTAAACATCAAAATGCCCGTTTGCATCAAGTGCAAACGGGCGTTTTCTCTGTTCAGGCTTGTCCCAGATATTCTTCCAGACAGACATTCCAGTCCCGGATTTCCTGAGCCGCTTCTATGCCCACATAGCGGTAGTGCCACGGCTCATAAGAGGTGTCGGTGATGTGCTTTTTGCTTTTGGGGTAGCGGAGAATGAAGCCGTAGTCCCAAGCGTGTGCAGCCAGCCAATTGTATACTTCCTTGCCGGTAGAATGAATGCCGTCGGCATTGATGTCCACCGCCAGACCGCTCTGATGCTCGCTGCAACCCACCGGGTTGACCCATTTTCTCGCCTCTTTGACGGCTTCCTCCATGGAAAGCCCCTCTGCCTGTAACTGGAGAATTTTTTCGTCCATCAGGCTCTGCTGTTTTTCCGGGGTGCGGTAGCCGGAGGCCACCACGGGGTAAACGCCCTGTTCTCGCATGTCGTCAAACATAGCTTGCAGCTGCTCGTACATCACGGAGGCCACCCTTTGACCGTTGCTCAGTTCTGTCAGTTCAATTTCATATCCTTCCGGCAGACTGTGGTCACCATTGACCAGCATCAGCACATTGACGCCGTCCTCGTATCGCTCGGTGACCTCGGCCACCGGGGCAGGCTGGAAAGCAGGGAGAGCGCTGCATCCGGAGACAAAGAGCAGACAGAGCGCCGCCGTGAGGGCGGTGCAGGAGCGGAGCAGCCGGCGGTTTGAAACGCAAGATGGTGAATGAGTCATAAAAACCCCTCCTTGACTCTATTTTACACGCAAAAGGATACTTTACAATTAAAAATATGATTAAGATTTCGAATGCTACGAAAAAGAAGGCCATGATGCGTCATGGCCTTCTTGATTTTTGCTGATTCAGTTGGTTTCCACGGGCAGCAGGCAGCCGTCGCTGTCGTAGCGCAGCAGCTGGATGTCCATTTTGTGGTTGGATGCGATTTCGTCCATTTTCAGCTGTTCGGTGACCGAGGACACGAAGGTGTAGGCCACGCCGTGACGCTTGGCACGGCCGGTGCGTCCGATGCGGTGGATGTAGTACTCCTGCTCGTCGGGCACATCGTAGTTGAACACAGCGTCCACATCGTCAATGTCCAGACCACGGGCGGCCACATCGGTGGCAACCAGCACGCGAAGCTCTCCCTTGCGGAAGGTTTTCAGCGTCTTTTCCCGAATCTTCTGGGGAATGTTGCCGTGGATGGGGGCGCAGGTGAAGCCCTTCATTTGCAGCAGGGCGGAAAGACGGTCGGTCATGTTCTTGGTGTTGCAGAAGGCGATGGTGCGCTCATAGCCGCCGTTTTCCAGCAGAGCCACCATGGTGGGCAGCTTCTGTTCCCAGTTGTCCAGATCAATGCGGTACTGCTGAATGTCAGGGCGGTTCTCTTCCACGGGGCGCACCGTGATTTCCACGGGGTCACGCTGATAAACCCAGGAAATGTCCATCACTTCCCGGCTGATGGTGGCGGAGAACAGACCCAGATTCTTGCGCTGGGGCATCATGTCCAGAATCTTCACCACATCGTCGATAAAGCCCATGTCCAGCATCCGGTCGGCCTCATCCAGCACCACGGACTGCACCTTGTCCAGCCGGACGGTGTGGCGCTTCACATGGTCCATCAGTCGACCGGGGGTGGCAACCACCAGCTGAGGCTTTTTCTTCAGCTGCATGATCTGCTTGTTGATGGGCTGACCGCCGTACAGACAGATGCAGCGGACGCCTTCCTTATAGGAGCAAAGGCTGCGCAGCTCGTCCACGATCTGGATGGCCAGCTCACGGGTGGGAGCCAGAATGAGCCCCTGCACATCCGAGCTGTCCGGGTCCAAATGCTCCACCATGGGAATGCCGAAGGCGAAGGTCTTGCCGGTGCCGGTGGGGGCCTTAGCAAGCACATCCTTCCATTCCAGCAGGCTGGGGATGCTGCCGCCCTGCACAGGGGTGGCCATCACATAGCCCTTGTCATTGAGGGCACGCATCACCGTGGGGGAGAGGCCAAGACTGTCATATCGTATATTTTCATCGACTTCGATGCCGTTGATTTCCATAGTATTCGTTCCTTTCACATTAGATCACATATAACTTAAAAATGGTAGCATACCACCGCTGAAAAAGCAAGTAAAAGGGCGGAGAAGTGCCGAAAAAGGAAAAAACAACCGAAGATTCAGACAAGACGGGGCGGAAATCGGAGGGCAGGGGAGCGCAATCCCATAAAAAAGAGGAGAAGCCAACAAAGTTCCGGGAAAGCCCTTCCACATTGGAATAAAATCTTGTATAATATTCCTAACTATCGCGTGAGACTACGCACTTTGATCGGAATGGGAGGAAAGCATATGCCTCAGGAATATTACGGAGGAAATCCGAATAATAGAAAGAACAATGATAGTAAAATGGTTCCTTGGTGGTTGATTATTGGCTGCTTTGTGCTGGGCGTGTTCCCGGTGGGTGTCATTTTGCTCATCATTCGACTGGTGCAGGAGAATGACGGAAATAAGCAGGGCTCGGGTCAGAATCGCTATGGCGCTTATTCCGGTCAGACCGGCTGGAACGAAGAGGCCCGCAAAGCCGCAGACCGTGCCCGTGCTGCGGCAGAGCGATTCAAGCAGCAGGGAAGCAGCTGGGCCGGGGAATCGGAAGCCGACCGTAGGCGTCGGGAGCAGGATGCTTACCGCAATGCCTACGGCAAGGCTAAGACGCCCACGGATAAAGTGATTTATGAAGATGCCGGTTCCGGCAAAGCCGCCGGCGGCAAGAAAAAGGCCGGTACTTCCAATACGAGTACCGCCAAGACCGGCGGAGCCAAGAAACCCCGTTCGACACAGCCTCATTACAGTGCCGATTCCCGCGCCCGTCTGGACAAAATCCGGGGCGGCTCTGTGTTGTCCTTCTTAGGCGGCGCCTGCATGCTGGTGGGCGCCATTACTACGGCGTCCACCTTCTGGGCGCAGCTGCCCTTCCTTGCAACCGAGCCTATGTGGTTTTTGCAGGAGGCTCTGGGCTCCATGGCGGTTACCGCATTGGGTGCCGGTATGTTCCTGTTCGGACATCTGCGCAAGGGCCGCAGTAAGAAATATCGCCGCTACATCAACCTGATCGGCGATCAGGCCCAAATTTCCATTGATGCCCTCGCCAAGGCCTACCCGGCAAAGCACAGCGCCGTCGTGTCCGCTCTGGAGGACATGATCGACAACGGCGTGTTCGGCGAGCAGGCCTATCTGGATTACGCCAGAGATCTGCTGGTGCTGGACGGCTCCGGTGTGCGTCCCGAGGAAGAGAAAGCGGAACCCAAGGCTGACGCCAAGGGAGAGAGCCAAGAGTCTGCCCTGCTGGCGGAGATCCGTGCAGTCAATGCGGCCATTGCCCATCCGGAGATGAGCCGGAAGATCGACCGCATCGGAGAAATTACCGAGGCCATTCTGGAGTTCCAGCAGGAGCATCCGGAGCGGTCTGCGGAACTGAAAAAGTTCCTGAATTACTATTTGCCCACCACGCTGAAGATTCTCCGTTCCTATGCAGCAATGGAGAAGCAGGGCGGCACCGGTGAGAATGTGACTGCAGCCAAGCAGCGGATCGAGGGCATGATGGATATGGTGGTTACCGGCTTTGAGCGCCAGCTGGACAAGCTCTTTGCCGGCGATATGATGGATATTGCCGCCGACATCACGGTGATGGAACAGATGATGGCAGGAGATGGCTTGTTCGGTCAGGAGACCTTTACCAAGCAGACTCAGCCGAAAGGAAGCGAACAGGAGCAGCAGGGAGCGCATTGAGAGGCTTCCGTTTAGAGAGAGAGGAAAAAATCGTGCGGCATTTATTCGTGATTAACCCCAATGCGGGAAAAGGAATCAAAATATCCGCGGTGACGGAGGAAATCAAGCAGGTAATGGAGTCCCGGGAGGACAGCTGGGAGATCAAGGTGACCCAGCAGAGCGGAGACGCCATTCGCTTTGCAGAGGAGGCAGCAGCACAGGCGCTGGAAACCGGAGAGCCGGTGCGCATCTATGCCATTGGCGGCGATGGTACGCTGAACGAAGTGGTCAACGGTGCGGCAGGCAAAGAGCTTGTGGAAATTAGCTGCTGCCCCATGGGCTCCGGCAACGACTTTGTCAAGGCATTTGGCAAGGAGAATTGGATGTTCCGTGACTTGAAGGCACTGGTGGAAGGGGAATCCCATGAACTGGACCTGATCGACTGCAACGGCCGTCTGGCCATCAATATTTGCTCGATTGGATTCGATGCCAGAATCGGTTTGGAGCAGAGCGTGTATAAAAGTTTGCCCCTTGTGACCGGCAAGGGTGCCTACCTGATCAGCGCAGCATCCAATATTATTAAGGGTATCCATCGTCCGTACCGTCTGGAAGTGGATGGCAAGCAGATGGAGGGAGACTATACCCTGATTGCCGCCTGCAACGGTCAGTGGTACGGCGGCAGCTTCCATCCTGCACCGGATGCCGTGCTGGACGACGGTATGCTGGATTTTCTGGTGGTGGAAGGCGTCAGCCGCCTTACGGTGGCCAGCCTGATCGGAAAGTACGCCAACGGCAGAGGTAAGGATTACCCGGAGCTGATCCATGTGTACCGTGGCAAGGAGCTGAAGGTCATGTGCGACCGGATGAGTATGGTCAATATCGACGGCGAACGGGTGGATGCAATTTCGCTCTCTTTCAAGGTGTCTGCTAAGAAAGTGCAGTTTGTGATTCCGGCCGGACACCCATGGAAGCCGTCCAAAGAGAGAAAAGAAGCGGTAATGGCTGAATAAGCTAGAAAAAAGAAGAAAATGCATAGCTAAATTGAATTGAACATTTGAATTCACGAAAAATTCAAAAAATCGGACTTGCCATTTCCAGAGGATTGCATTATTATAATAGAAGATTTAGCAGACAGATGATGTGAGTGCTAAATCCGATCAATCTGTTTACAAACGAACTTATTTATATTGGGAGGCATCAATCAAATGAAACTGAACCCTCTGTCTGACCGTGTGGTCGTCAAGCAGGTCGAAGCAGAAGAAACCACCAAGGGCGGTATCATTCTGACCGGCGCTGCAAAGGAAAAGCCTGAGATGTACACTGTCGTGGCTGTTGGCCCCGGCGGCATTGTGAACGGTGAAAAGGTTGAGATGACCGTCAAGGTGGGCGACACCGTCATCACCGGTAAGTATTCCGGCACTCAGGTCAAGGTGGACGGCGAAGAGCTGACCATCGTGCGTCAGGAGGACATCCTGGCCATTGTCGAAAAGTAAGGAGGACAATCCGTTATGGCTAAGTTGATTTGCTACGGTGAGGAAGCTCGCCGCGCTCTGGTGACCGGCGTTGATAAGCTGGCCGATACTGTTAAGATTACCATGGGCCCCAAGGGCCGCAATGTGGTGCTGGGCAAGAAGTTCGGCAGCCCCCTGATCACCAATGACGGTGTGACCATCGCCAAGGAGATCGAGCTGGAGGACCCCTTTGAGAACATGGGCGCTCAGCTGGTGAAGGAAGTCTCCACCAAGACCAACGATGTGGCCGGCGACGGCACCACCACTGCAACCCTGCTGGCTCAGGCCATCGTCCATGAGGGTGTGAGAAACCTGGCTGCCGGTGCCAACCCCATGGTTATGAAGAAGGGCATTGCCAAGGCAACTAAGGCTGCTGTTGAGGCCATTCAGGCCGCATCCAAGCCTGTGAACGGCACGGCTGATATTGCCCGTGTCGGCGCCATCTCTTCCGGCGACGAAGCCATCGGTACTCTGATCGCTGAGGCTATGGAGAAGGTTTCCGCCGACGGCGTCATCACCGTCGAGGAGTCCAAGACCGCCGAGACCTATTCCGAGGTTGTGGACGGTATGCAGTTCGACCGTGGCTTCGTGTCCCCCTACATGGTGACCGATACCGAGAAGATGGAGGCTGTTTTGGATGAGCCTCTGATTCTGATCTACGACAAGAAGATCAGCAATGTTCAGGATCTGCTGCCCATTCTGGAGCAGGTCGTGAAGATGAGCCGTCCTCTGCTGGTCATCGCTGAGGATGTGGAGGGCGAGGCTCTGTCCACTCTGATCGTGAACAAGCTGCGCGGCACTCTGAATGTGGTCTGCGTCAAGGCTCCCGGCTTCGGCGATCGCCGCAAGGACCTGCTGGAAGACATCGCCATCCTGACCGGCGGTCAGGTCGTGGCTTCCGAAATGGGCTACACCCTGAGCGAGACTCCCATCTCCATGCTGGGCACCGCTCGTCAGGTCAAGGTGAACAAGGAGAACACCATCATCGTGGATGGTGCTGCTGATCCCGAGGCTCTGAAGGCCCGTGTGGCTCAGATCCGTAACACCATCGAGACCACCACCTCCGAGTATGACAAGGAGAAGCTGGTGGAGCGTCTGGCTAAGCTGGCCGGCGGTGTTGGTGTCATCAAGGTGGGCGCCGCTACCGAGACTGAGATGCGTGAGCAGCGTCTGCGCATCGAGGACGCTCTGAACGCAACCCGTGCTGCTGTTGAGGAAGGCATCGTTGCCGGCGGCGGCACTGCCTATGTCAACGCTGTGGCTGCTGTTGAGAAGCTGGTTGCCGAGCTGGATGGTGACGAGAAGACCGGTGCTATGATCATTGCCCGTGCTCTGACCGCTCCTGTGAAGCAGATTGCTGCGAACGCCGGTATGGACGGCTCCGTCATTCTGGAGCACGTGAAGAACAGCGGCAAGATCGGCTATGGCTTCGATGCTTACAAGGAAGTCTACTGCGATATGGTGGAGAGCGGCATCGTCGATCCCACCAAGGTGACCCGTACTGCTCTGCAGAACGCCTCCTCCATCGCTTCCGTCCTGCTGACCACCGAATCTCTGGTTGCCGACAAGCCCGAGCCCAACGCTCCTGCTGCTCCCGCCGGCGGCGATATGTACTAAGATTCCGGCGCATCCCATTTGTCCAATCCAATGCCCGTGACCGAAAGGTCACGGGCATTTTTTACTTTGAACGCAAAAAACGGCACAGGAAAGATCCTGTGCCGTTTGAATCTGCCATATGAGCTTGTTATTCGCTGACCTTGCTCTTTTCCGCCGGCTTGACGGTAATGGTCTTGGTGCGCTTGGAATGGGAGCGCTTGCGCTTTCTGGGGAGCTTACGCACGGTGATGACCTCACCGCCCAGTCTGCACATACTGAACAGGGAAGAGGGGAAGGATTCGTCGGTAAACACCTTGCAGCTGCCCTTCCACATACCGTTCTCCTCGGTCTGCTGGAGGATGGTGTAGAATCGACCGTGCTCCATGCACCGGGACCGGGCGATGTAGCTGTGGCCCAGCTGATACCAGTTGCCGTTGCAGAGCCAGTTGTCACACTTGGGGCAGCGGAACACCCGGGCGGAGCGGCTTTTCAGACAGTCGCCCTCGGCGGCAAAGCTGCCGCAGGCGCGGTCCAGCAGCGGCGGCTTGGTGTTGAAAATCAGCTGGGTTTCGATGGTGGCGGTGGCAGCGGCCTGTTCCCGGCGCTTCCGGTAAAGCTCCTGCTCCCGCTGATGCAGTTCCTGCTCCGAAGGAAGCTCCCCCAGACGCCGAATCATCTCCTGCCCGATGAGGGCGGTGTAGTAGGCGTCGTTGCAGGCATCGTGAAATTCCAGTTGGGAAGTAAGACCCAGAGCTTCCACAGCGTCTTTCAAAGCGGTCTGTTGGTCGGTGCCCAAGATCATCAGATCGAAGGCCCGCTGGAGGTCATAGATTTCCAGAGACAGATATTCCTCCATACCGTACCACGCCAGATTGATGTCCAGCACCCGGGCGTCGCTGGGACCCCAGGTAAAGAAGGAGGCACGGTCGCCGCACCAGTTGAAGAAACTGGTGACTACATCCGGGAAACGCTCCGCACGGTAAAGCTCCTTCTGATCGAGGGGGAGCATTTTGCGGACCCGGTGATGCAGCTTGCGGTGGATGGAGGGCCGAACATAAGCAGAGAACGGTTCGCCCTCTGCCTGCCAGCTGTCCAGCTTGAACGCACCCATCTGAATGATCTCATCCAGCTTGTCTGCGTCGCTGCGGGGATACCCCTGATTCCATTCCAAATCAAAAAATACATAACTCATGGGAACACCTTACAACAGAACCGAAGATTTGTCAACGAAAGGGGGTGGAAAAAATAATTTTGAAAAAATTGAAAAAAGGTGTTGACAAATGGGGGGTCTTTTAATATAATAACGAGTGTACCTGCTGAGGGGGTAAACGAATGGCGGCATAGCTCAGTTGGCTAGAGCATACGGTTCATACCCGTAGTGTCCCCGGTTCAAATCCAGGTGCCGCTACCATTGGCGCCCCTCCGGACAATAGTCCGGGGGGCCGCGCCTTAATAAATTGGCCCGTTGGTCAAGTGGTTAAGACACGGCCCTTTCACGGCTGTAACATGGGTTCGAGTCCCGTACGGGTCACCAATGGAGGCTTAGCTCAGCTGGCTAGAGCGCATGCTTCACACGCATGAGGTCGAGAGTTCGAGTCTCCCAGTCTCCACCAAACATCGACTGCGAAAGCAGTCGATGTTTTTTTATTTTTCTGCACAGATTGAAACCGGGGTACATCCATCCGATGTACCCCGGTTCTTTTTTTGTTATAGACCCAGCACGTAAAAGCCATGGGCCTCTTTGCCCTCTTCCAGCCAGCGGAGGAGCGTGTCCCATTCGATGGGCTGCTGATCCTTCAGCTGCTGACAGATGGCGGCAGTCTGCTGAGGGGAGAAATAATTGATGCCGCACCAGTCCAGAGGGCCGCAGTTCAGATCACTGTTCGTGCCGCCGGTGAGAATGTCCCCGTAGGCGGCGTCAAACTGCTCCCAGTCGTCGCCCTGAAGGTAAAGGGAATCCTCCTGCCAGTGGGGGATACGGTGGACGGATACCAACTCCTCCATGGGGAGGGAAGCGTCCAGTTTGCAGTGCTGCAGCTCAATAAAATCGCTGCCGCCGAAGCTGCGGCGCTCCTCCTGAGAGGAAAAGGAATGAAACAGCATCAGAAAAGCCTCCTTGCAGGATCAGAGCAGTTACAGCGTGTTGTTCTCGTTGAACTCCTGCCGGATCTCCTCAGTGGTGCAGCCGCAGGACAGCATAATGAGAACCTTGATGCGGCTCTTGAAGGCGGTGAGGGAGCCGCTGAGGATGACGCCCAGTCGTTCCAACTCTGCACCGCCGCCGGGATGATCGTAGCAGGCAAAGCTCTCGCCGTCGATGCACCGGGTGGCCAGTACCACAGGGATGCCCCGTTCCAGAGCCTTTTCAATCTGGGGCGTGAGATACCGGGGAATGTTGCCGGTGCCGTAGCCTTCAATAATGAGACCCTTCAGGTCCTTGCGGAGGTACAGCTCCAGCAGATCGGCGTCCACACCGGTGTAGCAGGGGAAAATAGGCACATCCAAATCCACATGCTCCAGAGGAAATACCTTGCCCTGATGGCTGTCCCGATAGTAGCGCACCGAATCCTCAATGGTGCCGCCCAGAGGACCATAGAAGGAGTGGAAGGCGTCGATGCGGCTGGAGTGCATCTTGCAGATTTCTGAGGCGGCGAAGATCGTCTCATTAAAGTAGATGAGAACGCCCCGGCCGAGGGAGGCAGGGTGCGCCGCAACCATGGCGGCTCCGTAGACATTGCCCAGAGCGTCGCTGTAACGATCTCTGGCGCTTTTCATAGAGCCGGTGAATACCACAGGCTTGTCGCACTTTACGGCTGTGTGGACGAAATAAGGCACTTCATCCATGGTGTCGGTGCCCTGCAACACCACAATGCCGTCCACATCGGGACGCTGCTGCATGACACGGATCTCCCGGGTGAGGGTGATCGCCTCCTGAAGGGAGAGATCACTGCCGGGCATGGTAAAGGGCTCCTGAATTTCAATTTCAAAGGTATCGTTCAGACCTTCCACGGCACGCAGCATCTGAGCGCCGGTCATGGCAGGGGAAACTTTGCCGGTCATCGCATCCTTGGCACACTGAATGGTGCCGCCGGTAGCGAAAATAACAATATGAGGGCGATGAGCCATCGAATCGCATCCTTTCTTCATCGGTAGAAAACACAGGAGTATTATACGGGGCAGCATTGGTTTTGTAAAGTGCCAGCCTCGGGAAAGCCGTACTCCATTCTTCGGGGAAGTGCTGAATGCTTTCGACCTGCTGGTGATTGATCTGCTTTGGTGGAGAAATACCACACGAGTGCGCTTCACCGGCACAAAAGATCAGCCGGCTCTGTACCGAAACTGGAAAAAGCATCGGATTTCATTTTATAAGGGGATTGTCCTGTTTTTGGTTGTTGCGG
>JAHHSJ010000070.1 GCA_020025295.1 Oscillospiraceae bacterium
AAATCACTATGGATTTTTTCTTAGGTGTCCAACTTCATTATGCAATCAACCAAATCAGGAAAATAAATGCGTTTATATTTGTAAAAATTAACAAATTGCAAATAGGTTATAGAAAGGTTATTGACATAAGAGTACGAAAAAGCTAAAGTGTAACTACACGATACGAGTGGTCGCGTGCTTTCAGCTCAGTAGTGAGTGTTTGTGCCGGGAGACTCCTTCCGACCAAAGAAGTTCAGATGCCTCGTTTCGTGTGATTTTCATTGGGGCAAAATAGGTCATGGTTTTGTCTCATTATGGTTCTCAAAAGCTTTTTGTAAAATTTTTGAATGAAAGAAATTCAAGGAGGCACTAACACTATGTCTAAGATCGTTATTGCATTGGGCGGCAATGCTCTGGGCAACACTCCTGAAGAGCAGCTGCAGTTGGTCACCGAAACTGCAAAGTCCATTGTCGACTTGGTCGAAGCTGGCAACGATGTCGTCATCGCTCATGGCAACGGCCCTCAGGTTGGTATGATTAACCTGGGTATGTCCACCGCTGCTGAGGCTGGCGCTATCAAGGCTGCTATGCCCTTCCCCGAGTGCGGCGCTATGAGCCAGGGCTATATTGGCTATCACCTGCAGAACAGCATCCAGAACGAGCTGGCTGCCCGTAAGATCAATAAGTCCGCTGTGACCGTCGTCACCCAGGTTCTGGTCGACGAGAACGATCCTGCTTTCAAGCATCCCACCAAGCCCATCGGCGCTTTCTACACCAAGGAGCAGGCCGACAAGATCGTGGCTGAGAAGGGTTACACCATGGTGGAGGACGCCGGCCGTGGCTATCGTCAGGTCGTTCCCTCTCCCAAGCCCGTCGACGTCGTCGAGAAGGACGCTGTGCAGTCTCTGATCGATGCCGGCCAGATCGTCATCACGGTTGGCGGCGGCGGCATTCCCGTCATCAAGAAGGACGGCAAGCTGTACGGTGTTCCCTCCGTTATCGATAAGGACTTCGCTTCCGCTAAGCTGGCTGAGCTGGTTCATGCCGATATGCTGATCATCCTGACCGCTGTTGATCGCGTTGCCATCAACTTTGGCAAGCCCAACCAGCAGCTACTGGAGAGCATGAATCTGGAAGAGGCTCAGAAGTATATCGACGAGGGCCACTTCGCTCCCGGTTCCATGCTGCCCAAGGTGCAGGCTGCTATGGGCTTCGCTGCTACCGGCGGCAAGGCAATTATCGCTTCTCTGGAGAATGCAGGCAAGGCTTGCAAGGGCGAGAGCGGCACTGTTATCGTTAAGTAATCTCCGCTGAGTTTCGGCGTAGAGCCGCAAGGCAAAATAAACGAACGATTGAACAAGAATTAGGAGTGGATCTTTCCAAGATCCACTCCTTTTCATATTCTATTGTATAGGAATGTGTCTTTTCGTTGAATTTCCGGCAGGGGTTGCTATAATAGAAGCGATCAAGGAGCAAAGAGGGAAGGAGGGACAGCCGATGCGTCATTTGGTGCTGACTGGAGCCAGACAGAGCGGAAAATCGACCTTGGCTCAGCGGTATCTGGCGGAAACGGGACAACGTTGTGCGGGTTACCGTACCAAAGTCCGGGAACAGACGGTGGCTGGCCCCATCTATGAAATGGAAGATCTGCTCACCGGACAGGCCGAGCCGATTTCCCGTCTGGAGGGCGGACAGATCGTCGGCATACCGGATACCTTCGACGGATTTGGAACGCAAGTGCTTCTCCGGGCGATGGCGTCGGAGGTCCCCGTCCTGCTGCTGGATGAAATCGGTCGGTTTGAGCGAACCAGTCCTCAGTTCCTTGCCGCCGTGGAAGCAGTCTTTTCCGATGGACGGCCGGTGGTGGCGGTGCTGAAACAGGAGCCGCTACCCTATCTTGAAGCGATCAAAGCCAGAGACGATGTCGTTCTGGTGGATTTGGACACCGTGTCCCGGGAGAAGGCGTGGGAGATGGTCAGGGAGGAATTTCTCAAATGAAGGAATTGAGCTATCGTATGACGCTGACGCTGCTGGGACAGGAAAAGTGCTTTGGTCCGGGCCCTATGCAGCTGCTGCGAGGGGTCGAGCAGAGCGGCTCGCTTCATCAGAGCGCCGCATCCATGGGAATGTCCTATTCCAAGGCGTGGAAAATTCTGCAAGGGCTGGAGCAGGAGTGGGGAACTCCGCTGCTGGAGCGGCATACCGGCGGAAAGCGTGGTGGAGGCTCGGCGCTGACGCAGGAGGCCAAGCTGCTCCTTGCCGAGTATGAAGCCATGCTGGCGGAGGTTTCGGCCTGTGCCGAAGCGTCCTTTGCGTCCCATTTCGGACCGGAATTTTGGAGCCGGTTTTTGGGCTGAATCCGAAAACCGGCCTTTTTTGACATACCGTTATTCTTGTGCTAGAATAACGGACGGTTTTGAATTCTATTGTAAACAGGAGGAAAACGATGAAAAAGAATTGGATGAAGAGAGGTATTGCACTTCTCATGGTTTTGGCGATGGCGCTTTCCGTGGTGTCCTGCGGCAGTCAGGGCGCCGGTTCCGGCGCTCAGAGCAGCACCGGCTCGGTGAGCAGCCAGCAGGAGCAGGACAAGGTCATCACGCTGAAGGATCAGGCCGGCCGCACGGTTACGCTGGATCATCCTGCGGAGACTCTGGTGAGCTGCTACTACATTACCACCTATGCCACCATCGCTCTGGGCGTGTCCGACCGGGTGATCGGTCTGGAAAAGAAGGCGGATACCCGTCCGATCTACCAGATGGCTGCTCCTCAGCTGCTGGAGCAGGAGCAGGTGGGCACCATGAAGGAGTTCAATGTGGAAGCGGTTGCCGCTCTGAAGCCGGAGCTGGTCCTGATGCCCAAGAAGCTGGCCGAGCACGCCGATGCCCTCACTGATCTGGGAATTCAGGTGCTGGTGGTCAATCCCGAATCTCAGGAGCAGATGGAGGAAATGCTGACCCTCATTGCCAAGGCCTGCGGCGTGGAGGAGAAGGCAGACGAGCTGCTGAAGTACTATGACGAGCAGGAAAATCAGCTGGCTGACCTGCTGAAGGACGAGAAAGCTCCCCGTGTGTATCTGGGCGGCAACTCCTCTTACCTCACCACCGCCCCCGGTGCCATGTATCAGTCTGATCTGATCCGTCTGGCCGGCGGCGTCAATGTGGCTGAGGATATGGAAGGGGACTACTGGACGGAAGTGTCCTATGAGACCATTCTGGCGGCAGATCCCGAAGTTATCATCCTGCCCAGCAAGGCGGATTACACCGTCGAGGATGTGCTGGGTGATGCACAGCTGCAGGGCGTCACTGCTGTCAAGAACGGTGCGGTCTATCAGATGCCCAACACCATTGAAGAGTGGGATTCTCCCATTCCCTCCGGTATTCTGGGCGTTCTGTGGATGGCAAGCGTCCTCCACGGGGATGTGTACACCGCCGAGGAGTTCAAGCAGGATGTGACCGCATTCTACAACGATTTTTACGGCTTTGAGGTGGATGCAGACCTCATCTAAGTGACCAAGCGACAAAAGGAGAGAGGAACCATGCGAAAGAGATCGTATCTGCTGCCCTTGGTGGGGGGAGTGCTGGTGCTGACCGCACTGTGCTCCGCCTGTATCGGCAGCTATCCTCTCTCCCTTGGTCAAATTGTGGATATTCTGACCGGGGAGCTGCGGGGTACGATGGACGAAAAAGTCTTTCTGTCCCTGCGGCTCCCTCGTGTTTTGATGGGAGTGCTGTCCGGTGGAGCGCTGGGTCTGGCCGGCGGCATCTATCAGACCATTTTCCGGAACAGCCTTGCTTCCCCCGACCTCACCGGTGTGGCCTCGGGAGCCTCCTTCGGTGCGGCGGTTGCCATTGTGCTGGGGGCAGGCAGCGGCTGGCAGATCATGTTCGGCTCCTTTGCCATGGGCGTGGTGTCGCTGCTGGTGGTGCTGGTGCTGGTCTATTTGTCCGGTCTGGAGAAGATGGGCAGCTATATCCTGTCGGGCATCATCGTGTCCTCCCTGGCGGATGCCGGGTTGATGATGCTGAAATTTATGGCAGACCCGGAACGGGAGTTGGCTGCCATTGAATTTTGGACCATGGGCAGTCTGGGCACAGTCACCGGAGAAAAGCTCTTTCCACAGGTGCTGTTTGTGGCGCTGCCGATGGTGGTGCTGCTGTGCTGTTCCCGTCAGGCAGTCATGCTGTCCTTGGGAACCGAGCACGCCCGGAGCCTTGGATTGGCTCCCGGTCTGTGGAGAATGGTATTTCTGGGGCTGAGTACCCTCATGATTGCTGCTGTGGTGTCCATCACTGGCGTCATCGCCTTTGTGGGACTGATTGCACCCCACATCGCCTTCATGCTCTATCGGCGGAGAAATACCGGGTACTTTGTGCTTTGCACCTTGTTGGGCAGCGTCATCCTGCTGATTGCGGACATTCTGGCCCGCAGTCTGTACGGCGGAGCGGAGCTGCCACTGAGCATCCTCACGGTGCTGCTGTCCGTGCCGGTGCTGATTGCATTGCTCTGCGGACGGAAAGGAGGGGCCCATGGGAGTGTTCTTTGAGGTAAGCCACCTGACGGTGGGCTACCAGCACCCGGTGGTGTCGGATGTGTCCTTTTCCGTTCAAGCCGGGGAACTTGTGGGGATTCTGGGTCGGAATGGACAGGGCAAATCCACCTTGCTCCGGGGAATCATCGGAGATGCCCGACGGTTTTCCGGAGAGGTTCGGGTGAACGGAGTGGACTGCACCCACCTGAGTGCCAAAAAGCGGGCGGCGCTGTTGTCGGCATTGCCCCAAAAAACGGAAATCCCAGCCGGTGTTTCGGCAGAGGAGATTCTGGAAATGGGCTGTTATCCCACCCGGCGGCTGTTTCAGGGCCTGACGGAAGTCAACCGAACCAAGATTCGGGAGGAAGCGGAGCGGATGGGGCTGACGGAACTGCTGGAGCAGGATTGCTCCAAACTGAGCATCGGTCAGCAGCAGATGGTGCTGCTGTGCCGGATGCTGGTGCAGGATGCCCCGGTCATGCTGCTGGATGAGCCCAATGCGTCGCTGGACTATGCCAATGCCCAGACCCTGTTTTCCACCCTCAGAGAGCTGGTACACCGGAAAAATAAGGCCGGGGTGCTGGTGCTCCATGACCCGGAAACGGCGCTGCGCTGGTGCGATCGACTGCTGATTCTCCATGATGGGGCGCTGTACCGGGACATTGATCTTGCTCAGTGCAGTGTGGAGCAGATGGAGCAGACATTGCGGCGGCTCTATCCGAATATCTGCGTCCGGGAAAATCCCTATCACGAGGGCTATTTCTGCTATTTGCAGGCGCAGAAAACGCCGATACCATATGCGGAATAAAAAAGGAAATCCGAGACAGACTCAAAACGAGTCCGCCTCGGATTTTTTGTTTCTAAGTTAGGGTGCGGTCAGTTTGTTCCTTCGTGGGCGGGACCGGGCTGTTCCAACACGATACCGGAAAGCCCCTGTTCATGACTCCATTGCTGTGCGGCCGCCGTCAGCATACGGGCTATGTCCGAATGGCGGAAGGCCGGTTCTACAAATAGGTCGCTCAAGCTGCCGGTATCCGAGCGGTCATCCATGGACACCCGGCACATGCCGACAGCACGGCAGCCTCGCTTTGCCAGAAAGATAGTGGTTGCTCCACTCCGAATCACTTGCCGGAGCTGCTCCAGCGGTTCCTCAGTCATCAGCTGCTGACTGAGTTCAAAGCGAAGGCCGTTTTCCAGCTTAACCAGCTGCCAGTCCTCCGGGTCGGTGAGCACTTCAATGGAATAGGGGATGGGTTCCTCTGGCGGGCAGATCATGAGAGGTTCTCCCCACTGGTCGATGCCGTTGGGAAGAAATCCGGCTCGGCTCCAGAAGCGAGGGCGTCGTTCATCGCCTCCGCAGTTCAGTTCGGTGTAAGAGGCACCGTTTCTTTTTGCCCAGTCCAGAAGAGCCTTGGCGCATTGCAGTCCGGTTCCGTGTCCCCGGAATTCGGGATAGACGCAGAATTCCATGAGAAAGCACTTCCCATCCTCCGAGTGGAAGAACACCGGCAGAGCCAGTCCAATGTCGTTGCCGTCCCGGCAGAAGAACAGATAGTGACAGCGGTCCTGCGGTCGGTCGTGTGCCTGCTGGATGTGGGCCTGATATTCGGGGCCGAGAAAGTAGGCTCGATCCTCGTCGTTGGGATCGGGCAGAATATCCCGCTGGAAGTAGGCGTGAAGCTGTGCCCAGAAAAGAGCGGTGTCCGCTGCGCTTTTGGCTTCACGGATGGTGATTTGCGTGGTTTTCGGTTCCATATTGTTTCCTCCAAAGTCGATGCGGAGGGTTAGGAAGCGTGAACCCTCCATACACGATACAATTTCATATCCAATCACCCTTTCTCTGTAAGATTATGAAAAAAGCCGCACCCAAGGGTACGGCTTTTGG
>JAHHSJ010000071.1 GCA_020025295.1 Oscillospiraceae bacterium
CGAATCCGCCGGCACCGCCGCCGAATCCGCCTGCACCGAAGTTGGGGTCCACACCGGCATGACCGTACTGATCGTAGCGGCCGCGCTTATCGCTGTCGGACAGCACCTCGTAAGCCTCGTTGATCTCCTTGAACTTGGCCTCGGCTTCCTTGTCACCGGGGTTCAGGTCAGGGTGATATTTTTTGGCCAGCTTACGGTAGGCCTTTTTAATTTCATCGTTGGAGGCGGAGCGGTCGACGCCCAGCACCTCGTAAAAGTCGCGTTTCGTTTCAGCCATGTAACAACTCACCTTCTTGTGAGAAAGATTTTCGTAAAACGGAAGGAAACGGCGGGGTGAGAGCACCCCGCCCACAGTTTCCTATATTACTTGTTGTTGTCGTCGTCCACGACCTCGTAGTCGGCGTCATAGTAATCCTGACCGCCGGCATTGCCGCCAGCAGCACCAGCAGCGCCGGTAGGATCACCGGTGGGAGCGCCCTGAGCGCCAGCCTGCTGATAGAGCTTGGAGGAGATGTCGTAGAACACCTTGGTGAGTTCCTCGGTAGCAGCCTTGATGGCTTCCACATCGGTGCCCTTCAGGGCATCCTGCAGTTTGGTCTTGGCAGCCTCAATCTGACCCTTCTCGTCAGCGGAGATCTTGTCACCCAGCTCGGAGACGGTCTGGTCGCACTGGTAGACCATCTGGTCGGCCTGATTGCGGACATCGACCTCTTCCTTGCGCTTGGCGTCCTCAGAAGCATACTGAGCGGCTTCCTCAACGGCCTTGTCGATGTCTTCCTTGCTCAGGTTGGAGGAGGAAGTGATGGTGATGTTCTGCTCCTTGCCGGTGCCCAGATCCTTAGCGGAAACAGTCACGATGCCGTTGGCGTCGATGTTGAAGGTAACCTCGATCTGAGGCACGCCGCGGCGAGCGGGAGCAATGCCGTCCAGATGGAAACGGCCCAGAGTCTTGTTGTAAGCGGCCATCTCACGCTCACCCTGCAGGACATGAACCTCAACGGAGGTCTGGTTGTCAGCAGCGGTGGAGAAGATCTGGCTCTTCTTCACGGGGATGGTGGTGTTGCGCTCAATCAGCTTGGTGAACACACCGCCCATGGTTTCAATGCCCAGAGACAGGGGAGTGACGTCCAGCAGCAGCAGACCCTTCACGTCGCCCTTCAGAACGCCGCCCTGGAGAGCAGCACCCATAGCCACGCACTCATCGGGGTTGATGCCCTTGAAGCCTTCCTTGCCGGTGATGCTCTTAACTGCATCCTGAACAGCAGGAATACGGCTGGAACCGCCGACCAGCAGAACCTTGGACAGCTCGCTGGCGTCCAGACCGGCGTCGCTCAGAGCCTGACGGACGGGGCCCATGGTGGCCTGCACCAGATGGTTGGTCAGCTCGTTGAACTTGGCACGAGTGAGGGTCATTTCCAGATGCTTGGGGCCGGTAGCGTCAGCAGTGATATAAGGCAGGTTGATGTTGGAGGTGGTGACACCGCTCAGCTCGATCTTAGCCTTCTCAGCAGCTTCCTTCAGACGCTGCATAGCAACCTTGTCGCCGGACAGGTCGATGCCGGTCTCACGGCGGAATTCAGCAGCCAGATACTCCATGACGCACTGGTCGAAGTCGTCGCCGCCCAGACGGTTGTTACCTGCGGTAGCCAGAACCTCGATGACGCCGTCATCGATTTCCAGAATGGACACATCGAAGGTGCCGCCGCCCAGGTCATAGACCATGACCTTCTGTGCGGTTTCCTTATCCACACCGTAAGCCAGAGCGGCAGCGGTGGGCTCGTTGATGATACGCTTGACTTCCAGACCGGCGATCTTGCCTGCGTCCTTGGTAGCCTGACGCTGAGCGTCGGTGAAGTAAGCGGGAACGGTGATGACAGCCTCGGTGACGGGCTGGCCCAGATAGGCCTCAGCGTCGGACTTCAGCTTCTGCAGCACCATAGCGGAAATCTCCTGAGGAGTGAACTTCTTACCGTCGATGTCCACCTTGTAGTCAGTGCCCATCTCGCGCTTGATGGAGCTGATGGTGCGGTCGGGGTTGGTGATAGCCTGACGCTTAGCGACCTGACCCACCATGCGCTCGCCGTCCTTAGCGAAAGCGACGACAGAGGGAGTGGTGCGGTTGCCTTCTGCGTTGGTGATGACGACGGACTCGCCGCCTTCCATAACAGCCACACAAGAGTTCGTAGTACCCAGATCGATACCGATAATCTTAGACATAATAATTTCCTCCTATATAAGATAGATGATTGAATACTTGGTTAGTTGGCCACTTTGACCATGGAGAAGCGGATAACCTTCTCGCCGGTACGGAAGCCGGACTGGAAGACCTCCACGATGGTGTTCTCGCCCACGGACGGATCGTCCACGTGCATCACAGCGTTGTGCACATTGGGGTCGAACTGCTCGCCCAGAGCCGGGATTTCGGTGATTTCCAGACTCTCCAGCACCTGACGGAGCTGGGTCATGGTCATCTCCACGCCCTTGGCGTAGGCGGTGTCGGTGCAGGGAGCGGCAAGCGCACGCTGCAGGTTATCAAACACCGGCAGGAAAGCCAGTGCAGCGTCGCCCTTGGCCTTGGCATAGGCGTCGGACTTTTCTTTCGCGCTGCGGCGGCGGAAGTTGTCATATTCTGCTGCCAGATACTGATACTGAGTTTCCTGCTGGGAGAGAGCCTCTTTGGCTTTGTCCAGTTCCGCCTGCAGATCGGGGGTTTCTTCGGTGACGGGTTCAGCGGCAGTCTCTTCTGCAGCCGTTTCCTCGCAAACCGGCTCCTGCACTTCCTCAGCGGCAGTTTCGGGATTCTGATTCATTGGGGAACCTCCTTAATGTTGGGTGTCATCGGATTTCTCTTTGGGAGCCTGCAAAGCAGGTGCCGGCTTGCGCTCAGGCAGTTCCGATTCTCCCTTGCCGAACATCTTGCTCAGACTTTCGGCGAAATAGTTCAGGCGAGCGGTCACTTTGGCGTAATCCATACGGGTGGGACCCACCACGCCAATCACGCCTCGCATACCTTCGCCAATATCGTAGCTGGCCATCACCACACTGGTGTCCTTCAGGGCCTCGGAGACATTTTCCGGACCGATGAGGATGGTGGTGTCGCTGTCGCCCATGGCATTGGGCAACTGGGTCAGCTCGGGATTTTCCAGATAACTCAGCAGGTCGTGGGCTTTGTCCACATCCTGATATTCGCTGTGCTCCAGAATCCGGTTGGCACCGGAGGTGTGAACGGAGCGTCCTGCATCCTCCAGCACTTCCATGGCGAAGGAAACGACCAGAGAGATGAGCCCGTAAGCACTGCCCACGGCCTTTTCTGCCATGTGCATCAGCTCCGGATTCAGCTCATCGGCGGTCTTGCCGACGAAAGAGGTGTTGAGCAGGGTGTTCAGCAGCTGGAGCTGCGGCTCGTTGACATCGGTAGGCAGCTTCACCAATTTATTCTTGACCACATTCAGGTTGGTCATAACCACAATGATGAAACTATTTTGATCCACCATGAGCAGATCGTAACGAGTGATGGTGGCCTGCTGACGGCGATCCGCCATAGCGAAGGCGGGGTAGTTGGTGAGCTGACTCACCATGCGTCCGGCCTGATCGATCACCCGATCCAGCTCAGCCATCTTCATGTGCATCTGGTTGTTGATGACCTGCGTTTCCTGCATACTGAGGGTGTGCTCCTCCATCAGTTCGTTGACATAGAAGCGGTACCCGGCAGGAGTCGGGATGCGTCCGGAAGAGGTGTGAGGCTGAATCAGCAGCCCCATCCGTTCCAGCTCCGACATTTCGTTTCGGATGGTGGCGGAGGAACAGGTCAGACCGGCACGCTCTGCGATGGCCTTTGAGCCAATGGGCTCGGCGGTGGAGATGTAGCTTTCCACGATGGTGCGGAGTATCTTGCGCCGGCGTTCGGTCAATTCCATTTTATTTCCTCCTTTGCAATGTCTTAGCACTCGCTATCCTCAAGTGCTAAAGATAATATAGCACTACCCCAATGAGATGTCAATAGAAGGAGATGTAAATAGTTTATGAAGAGATAGAGTGCAAAATAGCGGCGATCTTTTTGCAAGATCGCCGCTGTGATTGCTAATATTTCAATGTCAGGTCGACTGGAAGGCCGTACGCACATCGCAGGAGAAGTAGAGGGTGCCAAGGGCGCACACTCTGCCGTCGAAGCCGGCAGCGCCCTCTGCGGCAGCCACGCCCTCCTGAATGGAGGAACAGCTTTCCGCCTGCGCACCCAGTGCCTTCAGCTTGTCGGCAAGCTCCTGTGCAGGCATAGCACGGGAGATGTTAGCGGTAACGGTGAAGAACTGCTCACCCAGAGGGAGCAGCAGCTGAAGCATGGAATCCACATCCTTGTCCGCCATCATAGACAGCAAAAACACGAATTTTTTGTCGGGGAACAGCTCCTGCAGGCTTTCCACGGTGGCGGCCATGCCCTGAGGGTTGTGGCTGCCGTCCAGCAGGAAGGTGGGATGCTGGCCCAGAAGCTCGAACCGTCCGGGCCATTCCACTGCTTCCAGTCCTGCCCGAATGTGCTCGGGAGTGATGTTCCAGCCCCGATGGGCCAGTGCCGTCAGCGTCGTGATAGCCACGGCGGCGTTTTTAGGCTGATACTTAGCCAGCAGGGGCAGCTTCAGGTCGGTGAAGGGACCGTAATCAAAGGTGCGATGCTCCAAAGTGATGTCCTTGTAGGTCAGTCGGCTGAAATCCACCGGCCAGAGCTTGGCACCCCGTTCCTCACAGATTTCCTGAATGATGGGGTCAGCTTCCGGCTCGTGACCGTAGCTCACCACATCGCAGCCGGGCTTAATGATGCCGCACTTGGTTCGGGTGATGTCGGCAATGGTGGAGCCCAGCACCGCCGTGTGATCCAGACCGATGGCAGTGAGTACCGCCACCTCCGGGCAGGAAATCACATTGGTGGCGTCAAATTCGCCGCCCAGACCTACTTCCAGCACCACAATGTCGCAGTTGCGCTGGGCAAAATAGGCCATGGCAACGGCGGTAATCAGTTCAAATTCCGTGGGGGGATCTTCCATAGTGTCAGCGAAGGGGCGAATGGTGTCTACCAGCTCTTCCAGCTCCTCGTCCCGAATTTCCTCGCCGTTGACCCGAATCCGCTCGTTGAAGCGGTTGATGAAGGGGGAGGTGTACAGGCCGGTGTGGTAGCCGGCCTTCCGCAGCACAGACTCCACCATGGCAGAGGTGCTGCCTTTGCCGTTGGTGCCGCCAATGTGGACAAACTTCAGCCGCTTGTGGGGATTGCCCAGATGCTCCAGCAGGGGAAGGATGCGGTCGAGGCCGGGTTTCTGCCCACGCCACTGCACCTTATGTATATAATCCAATGTACTTTGATAGCTCATGAAGGATCACCTCTCAGTTAAAAAACATACCTATTATAATACAACACGGGGAGAAACTCAACTGAGTTTCTCCCCGCACGCCGTTCCAAGGGAAAACGGGACGGCTTTATTCCACAGCGGTGGCGGCCACTGTGCTGTTATTGTGTCCCAAATGGGGAAAACTATGCTTGAAAATCGGTTGAAATCACGCATATTTGTCCACAATAGTCCGTACAATCCAATGAAAGGAGCGGACAGGGTGAAAAAAAGAGGGAAGCAAAGCAAACGCTCGGAGGCACGGCAGGAATTGGTGGAGCAGCAGCTGGAGGAGTCCGGCCGACTGCTGCGGCAGGCGTATGCCGGCTTCAATCGGGTGAGCGACCCGGATTTGGTGGACGCATGGATCTATGAGATCAACGCCCGGCAGTCGCAGTATTCCTATCTGCTTAAAATGCGAAAGGGACTGGAAGGAGAAGAGGGGGGACGCAAATGAACCTTCAGCTGCTGGTGAGTCTGCTGTCGGCAGTCATCATCGGCGTGATTTTGTTTCGGAAGTGGATTTGGAGGGGAGCCAAGGTGCTGGCCCGGACCGCTGTGGGCGGAGCGGTGCTGGCGGTTCTGGCACAGTGCTCCGGTTGGACCGGAATCACTCTGGGGGTAAATCTGGTCAATGCGGCAGTACTGGGAATTCTGGGTATTCCGGGATTTGCCCTGCTGCTTCTGCTGCAGCAGGTGACCGGGTGACGCAGAAACTATGGGAAAGGGCTGAGTGCTTACGCACTCAGCCCTTTCGTCAAGGAGAAGAGAAAAAGATGATTTGAATTGATTACCAAGAGCCGCCGTTGTGGCCGAACCAGTAGTTGAAGAAGTCCTCCATGGAGGGCTGATTGGACGGCTGCTCCTGCTGGGGCACCTGCTGCTGAGGC
>JAHHSJ010000072.1 GCA_020025295.1 Oscillospiraceae bacterium
CAGTTGAAGTCATAGGGATAGCGGTTGGTCATCATTTTCTCCACGCCCAGCATCAAAGAGCCAGTGGTGGAGATCATGACCAGCACCATAGTGGACAGGATGCAGATGCTTGCCAGACCCATGGCATTCTGCTTCATGCGGTACATCAGGCCGGAAAGGCTGATGAAATGGTTGGTCTGATAATAGAAGGATTTCTTCTTTTTCAGCAGCTTCAGCAAAGCGATACTGCCGGCAGTAAAAATCAGGAAGGTGGCGATGATTACCAAAACAGCAGCCCCAAAGAAGCTGGGAATTGCCTTAATCGGGTCCTCTGCACTCAGGGCAATGGCATATCCGCTGCCCAGCAGCACAAAGCCCAGCACTGCGAGAAACCACTTGGCCTTCGGCTCACGCTCGCCGGCTTTGCTCTCCCGCAGCAGCTCGGCCGGGTTCATAATGTGCAGCGTCCACACAAACCGGAGGAAAATCAGCAGAAATGCCACCGCAAACAGCACCAGCACATGGACAATTGCCGCCGGAGCAACAAAAAAGCCCATCTTGATGTCCATATTCATCAGTTTGACTGCCGCCAGATAGGCCGCCTTGTCCAGCAGCATACCAATACCCAAGCCAAAAAACACCGTCAGGCAGAAAGTATACAGGGTTTCATAGGCGATGCTTTTTGCAATGTGCTTTTTCCCCATACCCAACACATTATAGAGGGCAAATTCCTTGTTTCGCTGCTTCATCAGGAAATTATTGATGTAAAAGAGGAACAGAATAATGAAGAAGAAGGAGACATCCGAACCCATTTGCAGCATGGAGTGGATGGCCGCTCCGCCGAATTCTTCCCGGAGACCGGGGTTCAGGGACAGAGAACGCATGATATAATAGACCGCTGCGCACAGAATGGTCGCCGCAAGATAAGGGCCGTAGATCCGCTGATTCTTTTTCATATTGGCGGCAGCCAGCTTGGGATAAAAGAACATGGTGTTACGCATGGTCTTCACCACCTGCCATGAGCAGGGTCAGCGTATCGGAGATTTTCTGGAACTGCTCCTCCTCCGTGCTGTTGCCCCGGTAAATCTGGTGAAAGAGGGTGCCATCTTTGATGAAAAGCACACGCCCGGCATGGCTGGCCGCCTTGGTGGAATGCGTTACCATGACGATGGTCTGACCGTTCCGATTGATGTCATTGAACACCTTCAAAAGGCTGTCAGAGGACTTGGAGTCCAGTGCGCCGGTGGGCTCATCCGCAAGCAGCAGCTTGGGGTGGGTAATCAACGCACGCGCCACGGCCGCACGCTGCTTCTGTCCACCGGAAACCTCATAAGGGTATTTATTCAGCAGCTGAGTGATTCCCAACTGCTCCGCAATGGGCTTCAGTCTGGCTTCCATCGCCGAATACTTTTCTCCGGCCAGCACCAGAGGGAGAAAAATATTATCCTTGAGGGTGAAGGTGTCCAGAAGATTGAAGTCCTGAAACACAAAACCCAGATTATCCCGACGGAAAGCGGACATCTGCTTCTCCGACACCTTGGACAGCCGCTTGCCGTCCAGAATCACCTCACCCTTGGTGGGTTGATCCAGTGCTGCCAGAATGTTCAGCAGCGTCGTTTTACCCGAACCGGACTCACCCATCACTGCCACATATTCTCCCTCGTCTACACTGAAGGAAACACCGGAGAGCGCCTTGACCTGATTGGCGCCAAAGCGGGTGGTATAAACCTTTTCCAAACATTTTGCTTCCAGCATTGCCATACAAATGACCTCCTTTGCTTTGTACCTTCAGTATAAACAAAACCGCCGAAACGCGACATTCAATCATGTGACATTTCAGCGGCTTCATGTGACATTTTTGTAAGACGGATCATTCGACCCCCAGCTTCTGCCGTTTCAAATCGAGATAAACGGTGGTACCATAGTCCACCCGGGATTCCACCCAGATTTTATGTGCCAGCTTATCGGCAGCCTCTTTACACAGGAACAGGCCAAGTCCGGTCGCCTTTTTATCGCTCCGCCCATTATAGCCTGTGAATCCCTTCTCAAAGATACGGGGCAGGTCCTCCGGGGCAATTCCAATTCCGGTATCGGAGATTTTCAGCACCGCATCCTCGGTCACCTCGATGGTGACAGAACCGGTTTTGGTATATTTGATGCTGTTGGAGAAAATCTGCTCCACAATAAAGGAGAGCCACTTTTCGTCGGTGATTACATCCAAATGCACACTTTCATAAGCGAGTGCAAGCTTCTTTTCAATGAACTGATGGGCATACTTATGGATACAATCCTTCAAAATAGTATCAATATCATAAGTCTGAATGACAAAATCCGAACTTTCACTGCCAAGGCGCAGATAGGACAGCACCATTTCCACATACTGCTCGATGCGGAACAGTTCCGAAAGCAAGGCACGATGCTCCTTGGTGTCCTCCCGCTGGAGCAGCATTTTCATTACGGCGATGGGAGTTTTGATCTGATGCACCCAAGTGGAATAAAAATCCAGAGCAGTTCGCTCCTTCTGTTCCCACTCGCTCTCCGAGCGACTCAGGCAGTCCTCCAACGAAGTAATCAGCTCCATCATGTCCTGCTCCGTCAGCGTGGACACATTTGGAAACTCTTCTCCCAGCAGGGGCACATTCTGCAGCATCTGCCGCAGTTTTTGATGCTTTCGGTACATACGATACCCGCTTACTCCCTCGAATAAAACGAAGAAGCACAGGGACAGCACACCGGCATAAAACACTGCTTCGGTTTCGATATTATAAAGAAACAGGATCACATAAAAGGCTCCCAGACACAGGCAGAACAACAGCACATGCCAAAGACGCTCTTTCAAATACAATTTTAACGCTGCACTCGGTTTCATTTGCATTCCTTTACTCGATGAGATAGCCACTGCCGATTTTAGTCGTGATAAAATCTTCCAAACCTGCCTGATGCAGTTTTTTTCGCAGCCGGTTGACATTGACCGTCAATGTGTTTTCCTCCACATAGCAGTCCATCTGCCACAGCTTCGTCATCAGGGTCTCCCGACTCACGATTTTACCCTGATTGGTCATCAGCGTTTCCAGAATCTTAAACTCGTTCTTTGTGAGGTCGATTTTCTCGCCTTGATAGACCAACGAGGTATCGTTCAGATTCAGCACCGCACCCCGGTGCTCCAGAACGGGAATCTGCTGGGTTAAATGATAGGTTCTCCGCAGCATCGCTCCGATTTTGGCGGACATAACCTCCAGATCAATGGGTTTTGCGATAAAATCGTCACCGCCCATCTGCATGGCTGTCACAATATTGAGGTTATCCGAAGCGGAGGACAGGAAGATGATGGGGACATTGGAGATTTTGCGGATTTCGCTGCACCAGTAATAGCCGTTAAAAAAGGGCAGCATAATATCCAGCAGCACAAGATGGGGCTGAAACTCCGCAAAGGTGCGCAGTACATTCTGAAAATCGTCAGCACAGCGCACTTCGTGGTGCAATGCCTCCACTTGACCCTTGATTGCTTCGGCAAGTGCCGTATCATCTTCTATAATCAGAATTTTGTACATAAGATCACCGCGATTCAGACATCAGGAAATCTGCGTCACCGCAGAAGTGGCTTCGCCTCGGCCAATCTTATGATAAATAGAGGCGTACTGGTAAAAAGTATTTCCTAAAAATACAATCATACAAAGGACCATTCCCCAGACTGCTTTTGTCGGCAAGTCCGGGAACAGGAACATAACCAGCATACAGACAAACAGCACCGTAGTCGACACCTTGCCGCACCACTGTGCGCCGTTCAGCATCTGACCCTTACGGAGATATTTGATGCCCATAATGGCCATGTAGCCTTCCTTGACCACCATCAGCCCAAGCAGCACCCACATGATGGGATGCTTCACCGCAAGGCAGACCGCCAGCGCAGCATGAGTCAGCTTGTCGGCAATCGGGTCCAGCACCTTGCCCAGCGTGGTAATCATATGAAAACGGCGGGCAATCAAACCGTCCATCATATCGGTGAGGCTGGAAATCAGCACAACGACGGAGGCCCACAGATAATCTTCCTTTGTACTGGCGTTAAAATACAGATAGCAAAACACCGGAATCAAGATCAGCCGCAAAAAACTCATCAAGTTCGGAATGGAAAAAATCTCATGTTTCACATCAATCTTATGATTCAAATTCAAGACCTCTTTCTATTTCAGTCTGCAATCATGCCGTTAAAAAGAGTTTCACGCAGTCGGCCGATCTGTTCCTCGCTCATGTCCTCACTGTAAGAAACCAAGGAAACCGTCGTTCCATCTCGCATCAGTACCGTTTTACCGCTGGCACTGACCCAAGTCTGTTCCAATTCACTGTTCTGCCACCGACCGTGCTCCATTAAATCCGCTTCCACCAAATCGGCGATGCGATGATCGATACAGTCGTAGGTTTCCGTATTGAGGGATGCTTCGGAAGAGACTTCCGTATAGGAGTAATGCGTTGCAAAAATAGTGCCTTTTGTGGTATATTCGGACCCTTCCAATGGTTCTTCACGCTGGAATTGCTCCATAGTGACCACCGGTGCGTGCTCCACCACAGGACGAAGACTGCTTCCGGACATCTGGTCCATATCAACATGAGGGAATGCAAGGCCGAGAATCAATACGATCCCACAAAGGGCAGAAATGCTAAAGCCGATTCCTTTGCTTAGTTTCCATAGGCCCAACACACAGGCCAAAGCTACTCCGATCAGGAGTAACACAAACACGCCCTGATCCTGTCGGAGGTCCAGCAAGCCCAACAGAATGCTCAATAAAACAAACCCGCTGATGAACCACGGCGTCAGGCTGCGAAGCCACGATCCAGCATAGGTAGGCAGCAGCACCAAATTCACGCCCAGCAGTGCCGCAAACACCCAGCGCAATGCGTGGACACAGATTCCACTATAAGTGAGGTACCAGCCTCGCTGATAAAAAGGCACCGCAGACGACAGCAGGAAAAAGCAAACGGTAATCAGAATTTGAACGAAGAACTGATTCAGCACCATGGGCTTGGTATTCTGAACACCGCCGTTGCACTGAAGCTGATGTTCCAAGCCAGAGCGGTCCAGTTCCGCACAAGGCAATGCCTTGAAGATGGCCATATTATTGTAGCCGCCCACCAGTTCATAGCCATACTGTGCCGGGTCGAAATGCGCCGGAATGGCTGCGATGTTCTTGATAGGAATAGCAACATAGGAAAGATCCTTGCGGCGGGTCTCTTCAAATTCACCCGTGAACAGGCGTTCCAGTGCAACCAATTCCCTGCCCTTTTCCGCAAGCTGATTCAATCTTCGCTCCATATGCCTCGCATCCGAGCTCAACAGGTAAATATAGTGCTTCATCGCACTCTTCCTTCCTTCATTCATTCAAATCCACTGGAATATCATAGGTGATTTCCATGGAATCCGGCGTCACATGGCAGCCAAACGCTTTCACATGCACGCCAGCATCGGCAGCTGCCTTCAGCGCCTTTGCAAAGGCGGGGTCGGTATCCCGATTGGGCTGAAACAGCGTCATCCCTTCCATCTGGACAACAAAGCAGATCCACGCATTATATCCTTCCTGCAACGCATGGGTCAATTCTTCCAGATGTTTGACTCCTCTCTGGGTTGGTGCGTCTGGAAAACGGCACACCCCGTTCTCTTCCAGCGTGACGCCCTTCACTTCCACCAGATGCTTTTCCTCGTTTCGCTCAAAATAGAAATCGATACGGGATTTTCCATAGGTATACTCCGGTTTCACAAAGGTGATGTTCTCCATCAGTCCTCCGTGTTTAAGCCACGCTCCGAATTCTTGGTTGGGCGCTTGGGAATCCATATTTACCAGCAGAGAACCTTTCTCCACGGCAACCAGATCGTATGCATACTTACGGGTTTTCGCATCGGAATGCACCAGATAAACCGGCGCTCCGGGCACCAGCAGCTCCCGGCATCGCCCCGTATTTTTCACATGGACTTTCTCTTCCCTGCCACTCAAGGAGACTGTTGCAACAAACCGATTCTCTCGGGACAGAAAGGTGGCCCTAGTAATGTTGGAATACCGCAATTATAACACTCCTTTCCAGAAAAAGACAGATATAAAGAAAAAGCGGTCAGAATAATCTGACCGCTTTGTGTTGGCATTACCTATTTTC
>JAHHSJ010000073.1 GCA_020025295.1 Oscillospiraceae bacterium
CCTCAAAAAACACATCGGACATATTGTGATCGTAGTGCTGCCCGGTATGAATCAATACTTCCTGAAAATGCTTGCGAAGCTCCCGGGAAACAACTGCCAGCTTGATGAACTGAGGTCTGGCACCAACAACAGAACAGATTTTTTTCATTTACAGTACCTCGATATTCTCACGGTTGGTGAGATTCTTTGTAACATTCTTGCAGTCAAACACAGGCACGCCGCAGGTGGTGACCATTTCGTAGTCCACGGTGGTGTGCGCAGTGGTGATGATGACCATGTCGAACTGCTTGATGACATCAGGATTGATTTCAGTGAGACCCTCATGCCACTGGTGCTTCTCGTCACGATACTTGGCAACGAAGGGATCGTAGAAGCTGATCTCAGCGCCGGTCTTCTCAAACTCTTCAATGACCTTGATAGCGGGGCTTTCACGGTAGTCGTCAATATCCTGCTTGTAGGCAACGCCCAGAACCAGCACCTTGGAGCCGTTGAGAGCCTTCTTGTGGCGGTTCAGGATCTTGCCGGAACGCTCCACGGTATACTCAGGCATCCGGTCGTTCACCATCATGGAGGACTCGATCATGGAGGTGTGGAAGCCGTACTCACGAGCCTTCCAGCTCAGATAGTAGGGGTCCAGGGGGATGCAGTGACCGCCCAGACCGGGACCGGGATAGAATGCCTGGAAGCCATAGGGCTTGGTCTTTGCTGCGTCAACAACTTCCCAGATGTTAATGCCCATCTTGTTGCAGAGGATAGCCATTTCGTTGATGAGACCGATGTTGATGTTACGGTAGGTGTTCTCCAGAATCTTCTCCATTTCTGCAACAGCGGGGCAGGAAACGGTATGCACTTCGCTGTCCAGGATGGAGGAGTAAACCATGGAAATAACCTCAGCAGCATCAGCGCCGACAGCACCGACAACCTTGGGAGTGTTGCTGGTCTTGTAGATCAGATTGCCCGGATCCACACGCTCAGGAGAGAAGCCGAGATAGAAGTCCTCACCGCACTTGAGACCGCTGCCTTCTTCCAGAATGGGCAGAAGCAGCTCTTCGGTGGTACCGGGGTAGGTGGTGGATTCCAGAACTACCATGGTGCCCTTGGTGAGATGCTTGGAGATTGCGATTGCAGAGTTCTTCACATAGCTGATATCAGGCTGCTGATGGGCATCCAGAGGCGTGGGAACGCAGATAGCGATGAAGTCCACATCGGAAACAAAGCTGAAATCGGTGGTAGCTCTCAGCATACCGTTTCCAACCAGCTCCTGGAGATCGGCATCGACTACATCGCCGATGTAGTTCTTACCGGCGTTGACCATGTCAACTTTTTCCTTCTGCACATCAAAACCGATGGTCTTGAAGCCGTGCTTTGCCTTATCAACTGCCAGAGGCAGACCGACATAACCAAGACCGCAGACACCCATGGTGAGGGTCTTGTTCTGAATTTTAGCAATCAGTTCTTCTTTCATAGACATAGTTAGATAATCTCCTCAACTAAAGAATTGTGGTTCATTTTATACTTCTTTCCACAGGCAGGGCAGGTGGCTACTCCGTCTGCAAAATCCAGTTTTTCACCGCACTGGCACACATAGCCCCGGATTCTGGCGGGGGAGCCATAGACCATGGCGTAATCCGGTACGTCTTTGGTAACCACGGAACCGGCACCGACGAAGGCATACTTGCCAATGTCGTGACCGCAGACGATGGTGCAGTTGGCACCAAGGCTTGCGCCCTTTTTAATGGTGGTTTTGCGATATTCGGATTTTCTTTCAATAAATGCTCTGGGATTGATTACATTGGTAAACACGCAGGAAGGTCCCAGAAATACTCCGTCTTCGCAGACAACGCCGGTATAAACGGAGACATTGTTCTGGATCTTTACGCCCTCTCCCAGCACAACATCCGGGGAGATGACCACATTTTGTCCGATGTTGCATCTGGGACCGATTTTACAGCCCTTCATCACATGGGAAAAATGCCAGATCTTGGTGCCTTCCCCAATCTCACAGCCTTCATCCACATAGCTGGATTCATGCACGAAATACTTCTTGTCCATTAAAGAGCCTCCAGCACTCCGTTGATGATCTGCTGCTGCTCAGCTTCCTCCAGATAGGGGTGCATGGGCAGAGACAGGGTTCTTGCGCAGTAGTCGTCGGCGTTGCGGTAGGTTTCACCGTAGTGAGGCTCGTTCTTGAATACGGGCAGAGCGTGCTGGGGAGTGGGGTAGTAGATCATGTTGGGGATCTTCTTCTCGCTGAGGTGAGCGATTACTTTGTCACGGGTAGCAGTGTCCTTGGCAAGAATTGCATACTGGGCGTAGACGCTTACGCAGTCTTCCTGGACAAAGGGAGTGGTAAAGTCCTTGGCAAATGCCTCGTTGTAGCGCTTGGCCACTACCTGACGGTTGTCCACTTCGTATGCCTTGAGTGCCTTCAGTTTGGGCAGCAGAATGGCAGCCTGGATGGTATCCAGACGGGAGTTCATGCCCACGCGGATATTGTCGTACTTGCCGCCGGGACCCTTGCCATGGACGCAGATGGAACGGCAAACAGCTGCCAGCTCATCGTCATCCAGGAAAATAGCACCGCCGTCGCCGTAGCAGCCCAGAGGCTTTGCGGGGAAGAAAGAGGTGGTGGCAACGTGACCGAAGGAACAGCACTTTTTGCCCTTATAGGAAGCACCGAAGCTCTGTGCGGCATCCTCAATCAGGATCAGACCATATTTTTCACAGATGGGGATAATAGCATCATAATCGCAGGGGTTGCCCAGAATATCAACGGCAACGACAGCCTTGGGCTTCAGCTTGCCCTCGGCCAGAACAGCTTTGATCTGACGCTCCAGGCTTTCAGGGCAGAGATCGTAGGTGTCCGGCTGAATGTCACAGAACACGGAAGCAGCACCGAACATCTTGGAAGGCTCGGTGGAAGAGATGAAAGTGATGTCAGGGCAGAACACAGCGTCGCCTTCGCCGATGCCATAGAGCATATAAGCAATCTGCAGAGCATCGGTACCGTTGGCACAGGTGATGCAGTGCTTGCGTCCTACAAAAGCGGCAAGTTCGGTTTCCAACTCCTTTACCTGAGGACCGCCGATGTACTTGGCGGATTCCAGAACGGCTTGGATATTGGTATCAATTTCGGATTTCAGATTGTTATACTGAGCTTTTAAGTCAATAAACTGCAAGGAAATTCCTTCTTTCTACATGGTGTATCATAATGATCGATAGCAATTTTCAGGTAAGTGCTTTAAAATCATAAGCTTTTGCAGCCGGAATGGCATCGCTGCGATAACCGGTTTGCTGGGCTTAATGCTAAAAGAGTAAAAGATGCCGGAAATAAAACCGACCGGCAGATGGCGTTTTTTGTGCTTTTGACATATTACATCATGCGCCGCAGGGAAGATATTCCCTTGCTGCGCTGCTTTTTTAATCATTTTTCCCAAACACCGCTAATACTGTGCGGAACATGGTGGCAATATCTCCGAAGAAGGAGAAATGGGCAAGTGAGTCAAGATTATATTTCATCTTGCCGGGAAGAACCTCTTCCGTATAAACCTTGTCCACATTCTCAGCGGCATCTAAAAGCTCTGCCTCATCCTTATAGAGAATACTGGCTTCACTGGTGACACCGGCGGGCAGCAGCAGCGTTGCCAACATTTCCGGGGTGTAGGCCGCTACATATTTGGGTACCTCGGGGCGGGTGCCCACAAAGGTCATTGTGCCGCGGAAAATATCAATGAGCTGGCACAGCTCATCCAGCCGATAGTCACGAATGATGTGCCCCACTTTTGTGATGCGGGAATCGCCGCTGACGGTGACCTGAGAACCGATTTTGTCGGCATCGGTAACCATGGAGCGGAATTTAAAAATGCGGAAATGCTTTCCGTACTGGGTGACACGCTCCTGCCGATAGAATACCGGACCGGGAGAGTCAATCTTGATGGCGATTGCCAGTACAAGAAATACCGGGGACAGAAGTACCAGCATAATCAGGGAGACCACAATATCGAAGCAGCGCTTCAAAATCAGACTTCCCTGTCGTTTCCGGAGCAGTTCATAATAAGGGCGCACCTCCGCCGACCGGAGAGCGTCCGGCAGCTGCTCCCACTTTTTTAAGATCACTGCACATACTCCTTCACGATTTTTGCGTAGGTATCTATGATATAATCCACTTCTTCATCGGAAAGCTTGGTGTGCAGGGGCAGGGTAATGGTGTTTACGAAGCGATTATAGGCATTGGGGAAGTCCTCAATGCGGAAGCCCATATTCCGGTAAGCCGTCATCATGGGCAGGGGCTTATAGTGGACATTGCAGGCGATGCCGGCTTCTGCCATTTTAATGATAATATCGTTGCGCTGCTCTGCTGTAATGCCGGGGACTCTGGTGATATAGAGGTGACCGGAGGAGCGATGATTTTCAGTATAGTGGGGCAGCGTCTCAACGCCGAGAGGCTGGAAAGCAGCATCATAGCGGCGAATAATCTCTTCTCTGCGGCGCAGCATATCTTCATAGCGATCCATCTGGGCAAGACCGATAGCGGCGGCAATGTCCGTCATGTTGCACTTGTACCAGGGACCGACAATGTCGTACTCCCAGCTGCCCAGCTGTGTTTTTGCCAGGGCATCCTTGGACTGACCGTGGAGAGAGAACAGCTGCAGGCGGTGATAAATATCATCGTCGGAGATGCCGGGGATAGTCCGCCAGGTCAGTGCACCGCCTTCTGCGGTGGTGAGGTTTTTTACGGCGTGGAAGGAGAAACTGGAAAAATCGGCAATGCTGCCGACTTTGCGTCCGTGCCAGGTGGCACCGAAAGCGTGGGCGGTATCGGCATTGACGGAGATCCGACCCATAGCTTTCTGAATCTCGTTGGCAGGGCGGAACAGATGACGCTTTGCTTCTACAATTTCATAAATGCGGTCATAGTCACAGGGAACACCGCCCAGATCCACGGGGATAATTACTTTGGTATGCTCATTGATGGCTTTTTCCAGCTGGTCATAGTCCATCTGGAGATTGTCCTTCTGTACATCTACAAATACCAGCTTGGCACCCACATGGCACACAACGCTGGCGGATGCGGTATAGGTGTAGGCGGGAACGATGACTTCATCGCCGGCGCCGATGCCCAGAATGTGCAGCGCCATTTCTGCGCAGGCAGTCTGGGAATTTAAGCAGACTGCTCTGGAAACACCACAGAAGTCTGCGATTCTTTTTTCAAGTTCTTTGGTCTTCGGACCGGTAGTGATCCAGCCGGACAGAATGGCATCTTTAACGTTGCGTACCTCCAGCTCTGTCATGTCAGGAGGAGAAAAAGGAATTTTCATAATGCTCTCACTTTCGTTTTGCAAAATTCATTGTGATATCCTGTGAAAACAATGGGGATAACAGCAGCAGAATTCTGAAATTGCATACTTTTCTGAGAAGAGCCAGCTCCCGCCGGAATAGGGGGTTTGTTGGGTGGGAGACAGATACTCACACAAAATAATAATAGCACGAATAAAAGAATTTGTCGATAGTTTTTCCGAATATAAGAATGATTTAGTAAGAATTTACCCATAATTGCGGAAAGTTTATGTATTGCTTATGAAAAAACACCATATCTGAAAAAGCGATGAAGATGGAATAAAAGTATACAGGACGGAAGCAAACGAAAAATCATCCGGGCGGGCCCGTCTGCACGGGATACAAGACAGATATTTTCAGAGATTAGATCAGGAAAATTCCAAAAAATGTATCAATTTCCGAAAATTCTCACTCATATCAAAAGCAAAACAGGTAAAGATATGGTCGAGGAAAGAAATTGCTTCTTGGGAAGCGGT
>JAHHSJ010000074.1 GCA_020025295.1 Oscillospiraceae bacterium
CTTTCCGAGAAAGCGGCACTGAACCCAGATTGGGTGGAATGGCTGATGGGATTCCCCCAGGGATGGACGGACGCATCCTCTGGCGAACGGAACCAGAAGATATCCCACGCATAACGGAAAATACCGAAGGGCGGGCACTGCGGCTGAAAACTTTAGGAAATGCAGTCTGTCCACCTCAGGCTTATCCCATTTTTAAGTACATATCTATGATTGAGACCGGGGCTTGCGAAAGCATTTGTCCCTACAAAAAGGCAGGTGATGACTGATGCAGGAATGGAAAGCCTCTGAAAAAGAGACGCAGAAAATGAGCCGTGACGGTGCAATTTCTGTCAATCTGGTCACAGGTGAAACGACCCATATTTCTGAGCGTGAGGCAGAAACGGATCTATCCGCTTCCGGTGATACGGCATCATTATCTGGAGAAGTTGTTCAGCGCTTGGATGACCGGCATAACCGTAAGGCTCAGAAAAAAAGTAAAAAGAAGCGGTACGATGTTTTTCGGGAGGGCGAGGCGGCAGCAGGCCGCCCATCCTCCCGTTTGCAGTTTTCGGAGGAAGAACGATCTGCACCGGAACTTCAAAAAACGATCCGCAAGTCAGATAAGGCTGCGGATCATCTGGATGCAGCCAGAGATGCGATCCCTTCTAAAACACCATCCCAGTCGCTCCATAAAAATCCGCTTTCCCGTCCAGTCCATGAGGTGGGTGTGGCGCTCCATAACAAAGTTCGGGAGGTGGAACAGGAAAATTCCGGCGTTCAGGCCGGACACTTCGGAGAACGCAGCATGGAAAAAGCCGTTGGTTTTGAAAACCGCCGTGTCCAGAATTGGCGGGCAGAACGCAAGCTGAAACCATGGAAGGATGCGGCAAAAGCGGAGCAGGCGGCGGTGAAAGCCAATGCAGGCTTCCGATACCAAAAGGCCATGATGGAACATCCGGAGCTTGTCGGCTCAAATCCCATTTCCCGTCTTTGGCACAAAAAGCGAATGCAGCGACAGTATGCTGAGGCCTACCGCTCAGCAGTCAAGACCGGCAAGAACGCAGGTGTGGCGGCAGAAACCACGGTCAAGGCAGCGAAGAAAACTGCGGCAACTTCCCAAACGACAATGTCTTTTGTGGCAAAGCATTGGAAAGGCAGTCTTGTTGTGGGAGGTATCGTTCTGCTCCTAGCCTTCCTTCTGGCCGGAGTATCCTCCTGTTCTTCCATTTTGGGTGGCGGCTCATCCAGTATCGTTGCATCCTCCTATCGTTCCGAGGATGCTGATCTATTGGTAGCTGAGGCGGCCTACTGTGCCAAGGAAGACGAACTTCGGGAATATCTGGAAACCTACGAGCAGACCCACGATTATAACGAGTATCATTATGATCTGGATGAAATCAAGCATGATCCCTATGTGCTTTTGTCCATTCTATCAGCACTTCATGAAGGGGTGTTCACCATCGACCAGATACAGGGTGATGTGCAGATACTCTTTGAGAAACAATACATTCTCACAGAAACCGTCACCACGGAAACTCGGTATCGGACAGAAACCAGAATAGACAGTGCGGGCAATCCTTACACCGTTCAGGTGCCGTACACCTATCGCATCTGTACCGTGAAACTGGAGAATTTCAACCTCTCCCATGTGCCGATCTACATGATGGGAGAGCATCAGCTTTCCTTGTATGCCACCTATATGTCTACGCTTGGCAACTGCCCGGATCTGTTCCCGACTTCTGATTATGTGAATAAGTACATCACCAACCCACCTGCCGCTTATGATATTCCGGCGGAGTATCTGGAGGATGAAAAGTTCTCTACGCTCATTACCGAGGCCGAAAAATATCTGGGGTATCCCTATGTGTGGGGCGGCAGCTCCCCGGCAACTTCCTTTGATTGCAGCGGCTTTGTTTCCTATGTGCTCACAAGCACAGGCCTATGCAACACAGGGCGGTTGGGAGCAGACAGCCTATATCACATTTCTAACCCCGTATCAAACCCACGCCCCGGCGATTTGGTGTTTTTCGTGGGTACCTACGATACAGACGGAATTTCCCATGTAGGGATTTATGTGGGTGACGGGATGATGCTGCATTGCGGAGATCCCATCCAGTATGCAAGCCTTGATTCTAACTACTGGCAATCCCACTTTTATGCCTACGCAAGACCACCGTACAAGTAAAACCTGAAAGGAGTTTTTTGAATATGGCAACCGTTGATAAGATTCGCAAGGACATTGAAAAGACGAAGGAGAAGATTTCCGAGCAGCAGAAGCGCCTCCGCACTCTGGAGGCTCAGCTTGTGGAGGAAGAAAATCTGGAGATCGTCCGCATGGTCAAGGCTGTGCGTATGGACAACAGAGAGCTGACGGCCTTCCTAAAAGCCTACGCCAGCGGCATGATTTCGCTTCCCGAAGGAATGATGGAGGCGGAAAGCGAGATGATTCCCGAAACGGATATGGAGGAGGAAGAGAATGAGGAATAAGCGGTTCTGCCGTTTGGCATCTATGCTGATGATCGTGATTCTTTGCACAACAGCATTCTCTGTTAGCGCTTTTGCAAGTGGTGGTGAAGAAGAACCCTACTACACCGAATCACCTACGGAAACGCAGCCGGAGGAAACGGCCGAAGTGACTGGAAGCTATGAGCCCAAGCCCTTAACACCTGAGGGAAATATGTCTCTGGTGGACGACATAGCCGGTGAAACCAGTGGAGACAAGCAGTTTATCACCGTGGTCACTAAAACCGGAAACTATTTTTACATCATTATCGACCGGGCGGCGGATGGCAAGAATACCGTCCACTTTCTGAACCAGGTCGATGAGGCGGATTTGATGGCACTGATGGACGATGGAAGGAAAGAGCCTCCTGCGGTGTGCAGCTGTTCCGAAAAATGTGCGGAAGGCAAGGTCAATGCCTCCTGTCCAGTTTGTAAGGTCAATATGGGTAAGTGTCTGGGCAAAGAACCTGTTGTAGAATCGGAACCCAAACCAGAGCCTAAAAAGAATGGCGGAAACCCACTCTTGATTGTGTTGATTCTGGCAGCGTTGGGTGGCGGCGGAGCCTTTGCCTATATCAAGTACATCAAGCCGAAACAGGGCGTGAAAGTCAGCTCTGATCTGGATGATTACGATTTTGAGGATGAAGAATACGAAAATGAGGATGTTCCTGAGCAGGAAGAAAGGTCAGATGAAGAATGAGTAAACTTGTTATCTGCGAAAAACCAAGTGTAGCAAAAAGTATTGCATCGGCCCTGGGTGTTACATCCAGGGCCGATGGCTATTTTGAGGGAAATGGCTATCTCATTTCCTGGTGCATCGGACATCTGGTAGGGCTGGCGGATGCGGCGCAGTACGACGACCGCTATAAAAAGTGGCGGTACGATGACCTTCCAATCCTGCCGGAACCTTTCCAATATGAAGTGTCCACTGAAAAAGCGGAGCAATTCCATGTTCTCAAAAAGCTCATTGATTGTGACGATGTAACGGAACTGATCAATGCCTGTGATGCAGGTCGTGAGGGCGAGCTGATCTTCCGTCTGGTCTATGAAATGGCGGATTGTAAAAAGCCGTTCTCTCGTCTCTGGATTTCTTCCATGGAGGACAGTGCCATTCGTGAAGGTTTTCAAAATCTCCGACCGGGGCACGAGTACGATCCCCTCTATCGCTCTGCACTCTGCCGTCAAAAGGCGGATTGGCTCATTGGTATCAATGCGAGCCGGCTTTTCTCTGTTCTGTACCACCGAACACTGAATGTGGGGCGTGTCCAGACACCCACCCTTGCTATGCTGACTGAGCGTGATGCAAAAATCACCTTCTTCAAAAAGGAAAATTACTATCATGTGCGCCTTGCTTTGGATAGATGCGAGGCTATCAGTGAGAAGTTTACCACCGAAGCGGAGGCTCAGGCGGTAAAGGCTGCTTGTGAAAATGCCGAGGTCATCTGTACCGAAGTAGCACGAGAGCAGAAGAAGGAACAGCCTCCAAAGCTCTATGATCTCACTACCTTGCAGCGTGAAGCAAACCGAATCTTCGGTTATACCGCAAAGCAGGTTCTGGACTATGCGCAAAGCCTGTATGAAAAGAAACTGCTGACCTATCCCCGAACGGACAGCCGGTTTTTGACCTCTGACATGGCAGAAACAGCCTCTTGTGTGGTGCATCTGGCGGCAAAGATGTCTCCCTTTGATGGCTGTCCCAATTTCTTCCCAGATATTCTCTGCATGATTTCGGACAAGGATGTATCTGACCATCATGCCATTATCCCAACAATGGAATTAGAAAAGGCGGATATATCGGCCTTGCCTGTGGGCGAGCGCAATGTTTTTTTGCTCATCTGCTGCAAGCTGCTGTGTGCGGCAGCAGAGCCCCATGTCTATGAAATGGCTTCGGCTGCTTTTGACTGTAACGGACATATCTTTAAGGCAAAGAGCAAGCAGGTGTTGTCCGAGGGGTGGAAAGAAGTTGAGAATATCTTCCGTGCCTCTCTGAAAAGCAAACAGGAGGATGAAGATGCCGGAAATAGCACAGGGCTCTCTATTGAGAAAGGACAGACCTTCGCCGGAGCATCTGCAAAGGTGACGGAACACTTCACCGCACCGCCCAAAGTCTACACGGAAGATACCCTTCTGGCAGCGATGGAGCGAGCCGGTGCTGAGGAAATGCCGGAGGATGCGGAGCGTAAGGGGCTTGGAACTCCGGCTACCAGAGCTGGCATTATCGAAAAGCTGGTCTCTGGTGGATTTGTAGAACGCAAAGGCAAATCCCTTGTTCCAACCAAGAACGGTATCAATCTGGTGGCGGTACTGCCGGAAATGCTGACCTCTCCTATGC
>JAHHSJ010000075.1 GCA_020025295.1 Oscillospiraceae bacterium
CTGGACGCTCAGCTTTTGCGGCAGTACGATGAGGTGATTGCAATCAAAGCCGGAACCCTGATTGAAACTGGAACATTTGACGAGCTGATGGCGAAGAAAGGTTACTTTTATTCTCTCTATACCGTCACACAGTAATTGCCGTGGCAGGAATGATCACGGAAAATATTGATTCAATATAGAAACAGGGCCGGTCACCACACATCCGTATGGTGACCGGCCTTTTCTATTTTGTTTCAATGCTCTGTTTATGCGGTCTGCCGTTAATTCCTTTTGCTTTCTTCGCTCCGTCGAACGCTTTTGTCATATCCATCTGCCCATAAGTCGAATCCTTTATTATTTAACATGGTCATTATTCCCCAGTTCATTGTAGAAGCAGTACAAGCTGCTGGAGTGTGTAGACATTTTCAGCATAATCCTTCACACTGTCCAGAGCAACCCAGTTCGAATTGTGGTATTGGTTGTATTGCTGCACCAGTTCTTCCAGCTGCCCGTTGACATCGTCCACAGTGACCGTGTTTTCCACAAAAGTACCGCCGTCGGCATCGGGACAAGTCCAGCTGATGGACCCTAAATTGTCCACCAAGGACAAAAACAGGGGAGCGGCACGCTGCATTTGTGCTTGCTCGTGGTCCGTGAGGGGAGAGTCAAACACAAGGGTCCACCCATAAGGTTCCGTTTTTGTCTGCAGCTCGTTGGTAAAGGGGACCTTGGGCAGATCCATGGTATGGGCCAGCGCCAAGAGGCTGGTAGGACTTCCTACATAAGGAACGCGGGCAGCGTACATTGCAGAAGTTTTTTGATCGATAGGTAAGAGTTCCTGCCAAATCGGTACGCCCATCAGTGTGACGGTGTGGACATTCTCCAGAGCCAGATCCAGCCTTGCCGGATCGCGGGAGTGGAGAGGGGAAACCAGCACCTTGCGGGCATTCAGGGACAGAATTCCGTCCTCCAGATGAATGTCCCAGTCACCAAAGGCATAGGAAGAGTCAAAGAAGGAACAGTCCAGATATAAGAGATCGGCGTTCTCCAAGTACTCTGTCTGGTAGTAAATTTGGCCGATGTGAACGGGCGACCCAATCCAAAATAGTTTGGCAGCGGTACCGCCCAACACCAGTACAAGAACCAGTACCACGGCGAGGATAATGTGCTTATGATTGCGGCGGCGGATCGTTTTCAGGTAATCCACCTTTTTCTGTTCCTCCTGTTCTTCCGTGCCGAGCAGCTCCGGTTCCTTCATGGCCGCATAGCGTTCCGCGCAGTCCGGACAGTCTTTGAGATGCTCGCTGACCAGCTGAGTCGTTTTCTCCTCGGTCAGCCCTTCCAGATAAGAAGGCAGCAAATCTCGCACAATGGGACAAGGTAAAGAATGCTCCTTCATAGTTTGTATGCTCCTTTCAATCGTTCTTTCCCTCTGTAAAATGTAACCCGGGCCCAGTTTTCGGTGCGGCCCAGCACTTCTGCAATCTCACGAAAACTCAAATCGCCAAAGGAGCGGAGGTAGACCACCTCACGCATGGGATCGGGTAACTCGTGGATGCAGCGCAGCAGCTCAACTCGATTTTGGTTGGATTCAGCAGCTTCTTCTGCAGAGGGGAGAGGCACATCTGGAAATTCAGTGTCATCCGTAGGAACCTCTCGTTGATGTCGGCGTAAATATTTGTACCATTGATGCTTGGCAATCTGACACAGCCAGACCGAGAGTTTGCAGCTTCCGTCAAAGCGCCCGATGGAGCGGACGGCCTGATAAAAGGTTTCTTGGGTCAGTTCTTCAGCAAGGTCAGGATCATGGGTCTGTGCCATCAGAAATTTGTAGACCGTCTGGGCGTGCTCCTGATAAACCTGCGCCATGTCTTCCATGTGTGTCTCACCTCCTTCTGCCTATATATCCGTTTCGAGGAATGTTTGTTACACGAAAAGGAAAAATTCTTCCTTTATTTTATCATGAAACGCGCGGAATAAAAATAGGCCAATCTGAATACGAAAAATGGCAGCGTACCATTGGTACACTGCCATTTGAATTGATGAAAAATAATTAGAGAACCAGAGAGGGAGCGGAATAGACCCGGGCGCCCATCTCGCTGTTGAGCATATACAGACCCTTGGCGTCGTCACCGAAGAGTTCCATCTTCTTGATGAGATCCTCGGCATTCTTTTCTTCTTCACCCTGCTCCTTGACGAACCAGTCCAGGAACTGCATGGTGCGGAAATCGCGCACACTGTAAGCGGCGTCGTAGATGGTATGAATCAGGCTGGTGACGTAGCACTCATGCTCCAGACCAAGCTTCAGCACTGTCAGCTTGTCATCCAGCACCTTGTCGGGCTTTGCGATGGCTTCCAGAGTGACCTTTTCGCCGTTGTTCTGCAGGTACTGCATCATGAGCAGTGCGTGGTCACGCTCCTCCTGTGCCTGCACCAGATACCAGTTGGCGTAACCGTCCAAACCGATCTCCTGATAGTAGTTGGAGAAATCCAGATACAGATAAGCGGAATACAGCTCTTTGTTGATCTGATTGTTCAGAAGAGCACTTACCTTTTCGTTCAGCATAAAAACACTTCCATAGCATGTATATTGGAGCAATCCGTTGCTTCTGGAACTGATTATATCAGATTAAAAAAGCTGCTTCAAGGAAATTGGTCGACAAATGTGGGTAAGCTAGGATTGGAAAAAGACGATGTGTGGGGTATTTTGTTGCAGGAGAAAGAAAAATGTGGTAAGTTATATTCGTTTCTTGCAGTTAAACATGAACTAGAGAGGATGATATTGCATGTTTATACTCATGGGGGTGCTGGCATCCCTCCTGATCAGTGCAGCGGAGCTTTGGAAGTTCACGCCGGAGCGAAATGCCAAGCGAAGTGCTGCGGTCTGTTTGAAAAACGCCGTTACAATCCCGGTCATCACTTCCATACTTCAAACCTATGTGTTTCAGTATGAGCATTTTCTGAAAACAGATGAATATGGCCCGTTGGATTTTGTCTTGATTTTCCTGTTGGCGCTTTTGGTGGGCGTGGTGCTGCTGGCCCTGCATGCCATTGCCAATCGGAGCATCACCTTTGAACGCTCCGAGGGAGACCCCAAGAAGGGAAGATGCCTTCGGATTTTGGGCCTGATTCTGGTGTTTCTGGGATGTATGTGTATCTTTGCCACAGAATGGTCCAAAGCGGAATACGGCGATCTCCCCATTGACCAGCTGTTTATTACCTATTTCTCACCCACCACGGGCAGCGATATGGTAGACTACACCGATGTGCTGGAAGGCCCGGTGCTGCTGTCCCTGTTCTTTACCACTCTTTATGGCCTGTTTGCCTTCAGTAAGGCACGCATCACTTACCATAATGGTGAGAAAGCAAAAGTTATGTCTACTGATAGGAGCCATCGCATTATCAGCCTTGTGCTTGCCATTGTCATGATGGTAAGCGGAGTGCTTTACGGTGTGATTCGGTTCAAGCTGGTGAGTCTGGTCAATGCCTATTTGAACACCTCTTCCTTCATTGACGATAATTATGTGGATCCGAGAGATGCCAACCTCCAATTCCCGGAGAAAAAACGAAACCTCATTCACATTTATCTGGAATCCATGGAAAACAGCTATATGTCCAAGGATTTGGGCGGATTTATGGATGAAAACCTGATTCCGGAACTAACGGACATCGCCCGGGAGGGATATAGCTTCTCGCATCTGCCGGATCAGTTTGGCGGACCGGAGTCTGCGATCGGCACCACTTGGTCGGTGGCGTCCATGGTGAATATGAGTACCGGCCTGCCTATGAAGGCCCCCACCAAGCCCAATGCCTACGGCAGCAAAGATAACTTCCTGCCGGGAGCCTGTACGCTGGGTGATATTTTGCAGGAGCAGGGCTATGAGCAGACCCTGATGTTCGGTGCGGATGCGGATTTTGGCGGCCTCACCTATTATTTCCAGTCCCATGGTGATTTCAAAATCATGGACTACAAATATGCCATCCGGAACGGCATGATTCCCAAGGACTATATGGTCTGGTGGGGCTATGAAGATGACAAGCTCTTTGAGTTTGCCAAGGAGGAACTGACTCGACTCAGCGAAACCGGAAAGCCCTTCAATTTCACCATGGAAACGGCAGATACCCACCGCCCGGAGGGCTATCTGAGCGAAAATGCGTCGACGCCGTACCCCAATCAGTACGCCAATGTCATTGCATATAGCTCCGCTGAGGTGAATAAATTTGTACGCTGGATTCAGGAGCAGCCCTTCTATGAGAATACGACCGTGATTATTACCGGCGATCACCTGAGCATGGAGAGCATTTTCTTCGAGTTCTATGAGTTCGATGAGGATTACCGCCGTTCTCAGTATAATGTGATTTTGAATCCCTATCCCGGAGTCGCCAGCGACAGCCCGGAAATTCTCTATAATCGTGATTACGCCAACTTCGACTTTTTCCCCACCATCCTGACCAGTATGGGTGTCACTTATGACGGTACCCGGTTGGGAATCGGTACGGACCTGTTCTCCGGAGACCCCACGATTTTTGAGGAGTACGGCTTCAAGAAGGCCAATAAGGAGCTGGAAAAGCGCAGTAAGTTCTATAATGAAATGATTTTGGAAGATCCCA
>JAHHSJ010000076.1 GCA_020025295.1 Oscillospiraceae bacterium
ATCACCGACAAGATGGTTGGTTTCAAGTGCACCCGTGACGAGAACGGCTACAAGTGCGAGCCTGAACTGTTCGACCTGAGCATCGTTGCAAACACTGAGAAGAAGGTTCCTCTGGAGTGGATCAACGAGGCTGGCAACGGCGTTAACCAGGGCTTCATCGACTACTGCCTGCCCCTCATCCAGGGTGAGACCGGCATGAAGAAGGAAGACGGCCTGCCCCGCTTCGTTCAGCTGAAGAAGGTTTTTGCTCGGTAATTTACCGGTAATACCGCAATAATATGTATTAAGCGGCACAGCTTTTGCTGTGCCGCTTTTTCCTTCAAGACAAAATTGCCGACATCTGTAAAATCAGAATGTCGGCAGTTTTATTTTTATTGATCAGTTGTAAAGATCGACCCGCTCTGCACTCTTGCAGCGACCGGTAGCGGTATCAATGGTAAAGAGGACGGCTTCGATTTTGGTTGCACCTTCAGCCCATTGATAGCGGCTGGTGACATCTCCACGGAATTTTGCAATAGAAAGCTTGGGCTCAATGCCAAGAACGGAATGAATGGGACCGGTCATGCCGAGGTCGGTCACATAGCCGGTGCCTTTGGGGAAGACCTGCGCATCAGCGGTGGGAACATGGGTGTGGGTGCCCCAGAGAGCACTGATTCTGCCATCCAGCATATAGCCCATGGCCAGCTTTTCAGAGGTGGCTTCTGCGTGCATCTCCACGAAGATCAGTTTTGTGTCGATCTTTTTCAGAATGGTATCGATCAGCAGAAAGGGGTTGTCAGGTGTGTAGTCCATGCCACAGCGTCCAATCAGATCAATCACAGCAACCGGACCGGCGGAACTGTCAAAAACATTCCAGCCCTGCCCGGGAGCCTGCGGCGCTAAATTGGCAGGGCGGAGAATCCGGGAACAGTCATCCAGATAGGGGATGATCTCTCGCTTGCCCCAGACATGGTTTCCAAGGGTGACCACATCTGCACCGGAGTCTAAAATCAGATCGGCCTGCTGAGGCGTGATCCCCACGACGCTGGCATTTTCACCGTTTACCACTACAAAGTCAGCACCGGTCTTGCGTTTGAGATAGCGCAGGGAACGGGCAATGCGATCAATTCCCGGGTTGCCAACTACATCGCCTACGGCCAATACTTTGAAATCCATATTTTATACTCCTTCGGTTAAGAATCAAGGGATAGTTTCCTGAAAAGGAAGAGAAAAGGGGACGCATTGTGCGTCCCCTTTATTATAGCATACTATTGAAAGTTGGCAAATGGATTTACCGCTGATATTCAAACTGGAAGTCGTAAATATCTACGGTGTCACCATCCTGAATACCCATGCTTTCCAGTCGGGCAAAGAGTCCGCACTTGCGCAGCTGAAGATCAAAATAGTTTCTGGATTCGTAGTCGTCGAAATTGATGTTGGAGATCAAACGCTCCAGCCATACGCCGGTAACCATCCATGTGCTGCCCAGATGCTCGATCTCCAGTTCGCTGGGATCACCGGCTTCCACAACGGGAGCCACATATTCCGGCTCGTAAATGGTGACAGGGGGGAGCGTGCGCAGCTTTTCGGCAACAACGCGCATCAGATTCCGTGTACCCTGAGTGGTACCGGCGGAAATCTCATACATCTCGCAGCCTGCTTCTTCCACGCGGGCACGCAGACGCTCCAGATTGTCGGAATCCGGCATCAGCAGATCTACCTTGTTGGCGGCAACGATCATAGGACGGTTGCTGAGATCTACGCTGTAGTTCTTAAGCTCTTCACAGATGGCATCGAAATCTTCTACAGGGTCCCGGCCTTCGCTGCCGGAAACATCCACCACGTGCACCAGAAGCCGGCAACGGTCGATGTGACGGAGAAAGTCGTGCCCCAGACCTGCGCCGTCGGCAGCACCTTCGATGATACCGGGAATGTCAGCCATGACAAAGGATACGCCTTCATCCACATAGATAACGCCCAGGTTGGGGAAGAGGGTGGTGAAATGATAATTCGCAATCTTGGGACGGGCATTGGAGGTGACAGAAAGGAGTGTGGACTTACCCACATTGGGGAAACCGACCAGACCCACATCTGCCAGCAGCTTCAGCTCCATGATTACATCCCGCTCTTCGCCTTTCAGACCGGATTTTGCAAACCGGGGCACCTGACGGGTGGGAGTAGCATAGTGGGCATTGCCCCAGCCGCCTCTGCCGCCCTTTGCGAGGACGAAGTCTTCACCTGTGGACATATCCACGATAATCTGATTGGTTTCGGCATCCCGAACCACGGTGCCTCTGGGAACCTGGATATACAGAGGTTCACCACGCTTGCCGCTCATTTTGCGACCCTGCCCGTTGGCGCCGGAAGGAGCTGCGTATTTTCTTTTGTAGCGGAAGTCCAGCAGGGTAGACAGATTGTCGTTGACCTGCAGAATAACACTGCCGCCGTGACCGCCATCGCCACCGTCGGGGCCACCGGCTGCCACATATTTTTCACGGTGGAAGGCAACAGCACCGTCACCGCCCTTACCGCCGCATACTGTGATACGGACTTTATCAACAAACATTTCCATTGTAAAACCTCCTTGAAATAGGAATAGAGGAAATAGAGAAAAGCAAAACCGGGGGATTTGCGCTTCTCTGCGCCCTTTATCGTTAGGAAAAGGGCTGCTGCAATTTAATTTGCAGCAGCCCTGAAGAAACTATACGTGATTACTGCTCGACAGTGTAAACGGAGCACTGCCGGCGATCCTTGCCCTTGCGCTCAAACTTGACATGACCGTCAACCAGAGCAAACAGAGTGTCATCGCTGCCGATACCGACATTGACACCGGGATGGATGTGGGTGCCTCTCTGGCGAACCAGAATGTTGCCAGCCAGAACGAACTGACCGTCGGCACGCTTCACGCCCAGACGCTTGGACTCGGAATCACGACCGTTCTTGGTAGAACCGCCGCCCTTATGGTGAGCGAAGAACTGAATACCAATCTTCAGCATAGGAATTACACCTCCAAAACTTCGATATAATCAGGATAATCATCCCGCAGACCGGAAAGATAAAGCATCATACCGGCGAGAACTGCCTGCACAGACTCTTCTTCATCGCAGGATGTGGGGAGGGTCAAAGTGATGCGTGCATCCGCTTCCTTGACCCGAACCTTGGCCTGAGCACCACAAACTTCGTTAATGGTGGCTTCGGTCATGGCTACAACAGCGGAGACAGCGGCGCAGACAATGTCGGCACCGGCTTCAGCGTAACCGCTGTGACCGGAGACAGAGAATCCTGTGATTCTGTCATCTTCCGTAAAAAATTCGCATCTAGTCATAATTACAGAGCAATCTTGGTGATCTCAACCTTGGTGTAAGGCTGGCGATGACCGATCTTCTTCTTTTCGTTCTTCTTAGCCTTGTACTTGAAGACGTCGATCTTCTTGCCCTTGCCGTTCTTCACGACCTTAGCCTCGACAACTGCACCGTCAACAACGGGAGCACCGATCTTGGAGCTTTCGCCGTCCAGCACTGCCAGAACCTGGTCGAACTTTACGGTGGATTCAGCCTCTGCGTTCAGCTTCTCGATGAATACGATGTCGCCTTCGGAGACAGTGTACTGCTTGCCACCAGTTACGATAACTGCTTTCATTTCATTTCACCTACTTCATGTTTGTAGTCTCGCTCTTGAGGCGGGTGTTTGCGCACCAACTTAAGCCCCTTCAATGCGGCTCATCCATTTTAACATCATCAGTTTGGAAAGTCAAGAGATATTTTGAGGAATTTCTTCTGATTTTGCACAATCTGGCGGGATCTTTCTATAAAAGCGCATGGGAATCTTCTGCGGAACAGGAAATGCGGAGCAGGTCGGCAGGGAGGAAAGCGGCAGAAAAAGGAAATGTAAAATAGAATTAAAAAAATTTAAAAAACTTGTTGACAAACTGGGAATATGCGTGTATAATGCATCATGCGCCTGGACGATTAGCTCAGCTGGCTAGAGCATCCGCTTGACGTGCGGAAGGTCATAGGTTCGAGTCCTATATCGTCCACCATAGAAAACAGCTCACCCAATCGGGTGGGCTGTTTTTTTATATGCAAGTGGAAGTCAAACCCAATTAGCCCCATACTGCCGGGGGCAGTATGGCAGCCAGTACGAACACGGGCTGATCTTTTATTGTCGCACAGCGAAAATGCAAATCGAGTCCTATATCGTCCACCAGTTAAACATCCACACCGTTTAGGTGTGCCCCATAAGGAAGTATTTCCGAAAAGGTCTTAGGAGTTTGCTCCTAACAATTGCACGGATTATGCTCCGTATGGAGTATATAATCAGTATGCTCGCAAAGATGAAGCAGAGTTGCAATATTGCTTTAACCCTTTACTGGTGCTATGATTAAAGAAATAAATCAGAACTTAAAAGGTCACGAATATGATTAAACTGGTAACACAATCGGATATGCTGCAGGCCGCAATTATCCATTCTGAAAGCTGGACAGAATCTCATAGGGATATCTGCTCCCCGG
>JAHHSJ010000077.1 GCA_020025295.1 Oscillospiraceae bacterium
CTTGTTGCGCATCTCGGGCAGGTTGAAGGGCTTTGCGGCCTCCTCAAAGGTGAAGTCGGGATGCTCATAGAAGATCCACATGGCCTTGGCTGCGTCGATGGGAGAGCCGCCGCCGATACCGATGATGAGGTCGGGCTGGAACTCGTTCATCTGGCGAACGCCCTCGCGGACCGTTGCTACAGAAGGATCGTGCTCAACGCCGGAGAAGGTGGCGGACTCGATGCCGGCCTTTTTCAGGTGCTCCTGCATCCTGCCGATCACGCCATCGGACTCCAGACGGTGGGAGCCGTAGACGATGAATGCCTTCGTGCCCTTGACAGACGCCAGGTACTCCATGGCGTTATCGCCGAAGTAGACGTCTCTGGGAATGGTAAATCTCTGCATATTCGTAACTCCTTTTCAAAATATATGTTGTAGGGGATTTCCCCCGCTTTCGAGGCATATATTAGCAGGAAAATTTTCCGTTGAAAAGAAGGCACTTTTCGGTACCCTATGTACCAAAAGGTAAGAATTGTTGGGCTGCAAGGATTTTTAGAGAAATTTATTTTTCAGGATGACTCTGATGATAGAGCTGCACATAGTTTTTTCCCCATTGATCCATAGCGCTCATAATGGGAATCAGTTCTTTTCCAAGGTCTGTGAGCTGATACTCCACCGTCGGCGGGACTGTAGGATGCACGGTGCGTGTGACGATACCGTACTTTTCCAATTCCTTCAGCTGCTGTGTGAGCATTTTCTGCGTAATACCGGGAATAAGGCGTCGGAATTCATTGTATCGAATGATCTCGTGCAAATGAAGGTTCCAGATAATAAGCGCTTTCCATTTTCCACTTAAAATTTCCAGTGTCAGCTCTATTTCACACTGATAGTTGGAACAGCTGACTTTATGATCTCGTGAATCAGGCATAATTTGATTCTCCTTTGCTCGCTTGGCGTTCGAGTGTTCCCGTGGCATATGCCTCTCGGATGCGAGGTGTCCTGCCGGAAATCCAGCGACAGCAGATTGCGCTCCACGCCGTCACGCTTGCACTGTTTTTGTTTTCGATTATACCATGAAAGCGGAACCGAATCTACTAAAAGCGGAGCCCTGCTTGCTTGAACGCCTCGACAAGACCAGATCAACGCAGAAAAACGGCGTGACCTTGGCGGTCACGCCGTTTCTTACGACAAATCGTTCTCTGTTCATGTCAGCCCCTTGCTCGGAGGGGCTTTGCTGCGTTTCTATTCTTTCTTACTTTGCGGCTGCCTGTCCGGCCAGAATACCGGAGCACCAAGCCCAATGGAGGTTGTAGCCGCCGCAGTCGCCCACCACATCCAGTACTTCGCCGGCAAGATACAGACCGGGAATGGATGCTGCGGAGAAATCCGGGTGGATGCTGCGCAGGGAAATGCCGCCGCCGGTGACCTGTGCCTGCGCCCAGTCCAATGTTCCGGTGACCGGGAAGAACCAGTGCTTGAGGGTGTGGGCCAGCTGCTCCAGCTCGCCGGAGGAGATGGAGGACACGCTGCGGGACAGGGGAGAAAGCCCCACCTGTTTGGTGACGGCGTACAGCAGCTTCTTGTGAATCAGACCGGGGAGAAAATGCTCCAGTGTCTGACGGGAGGAACGGCGTTTCCAGAGAAACAGATAATCTTTCAGCTGTTTGTCGTCCATCTGGGGGACGAGGTCCACTTCCAGCACTGTTTTTTTGCATTCCGGTTTTTGATAACAGGAAAGCTGAAAGGCGGGAATGCCGGACAGACCGTAATCGGTGAATTGAATCTCGCCGGTTTCAGAGGCCAGAACCCGATTTCGCTCCAGCAGGGTCAGTTTACCGTGGGCACGCACTCCTTTGAGTCCTTTCAGGGCAGAGTTGGAGCAGCGGAACGCAGTCAGACAGGGGTAAACCGGCTTGCAAGACAGCCCCAGAGCCTTGGCGATGGTCAAAGTGGAACCGTCCGAGCCCTGCTTGGGCGCAGCCATGCCGCCGCCGGTGAGAATCACCCGGTCGGCAGTAAAACGCTGCCCGGAGACGCAGGAAATCTGGAATTTTCCCTTGGCAGAGCGGATTTCCGTCACCTTGCAGCCGCACACCGTGCGGATGTGGTGCTGTTCCAGTGCTTGCAGAAGCACATCCAGCACCGTGGAGGCCTGACGGGAGTAAGGGTATACCCGGCCCATTTCTTCCGTGGCGCAGAGCAGACCAAGCGCACCGAAAAAATCCGTGGCAAGGTTCAGCGGCATCTGTTCCAGTAGGGAAGCAAGCCGTTCCGGGTCAGAAGAGTGGTAATGCTCCGGGGACAGCTCTTGGTTGGTGAGATTGCACCGACCATTGCCGGTCGCCAGAATCTTTTTGCCCACCCGGTCAAGCCCCTCCAGAATGGTAATGGAGAGGGAAGGGTTCGCCTGAGCGGCAGAGATGGCAGCCGCAAGGCCGGAGGCGCCGCCGCCGATAATCATCAGTTCGTTCATTGCGTCGGCTCACACTCCTTCCAAAGCCGGTCGAATTTCTGCCAAGGTCCCGTGCAGGGGGGCAGAGCAGAAAAAACCATAGGCTCATTTGTCTGAGGATGGGTGAAGGCCACCTTGTGGGACCAGAGGGCAATGCCATCCATCTCACAGGGAGCGGCACCATATTTTTTGTCCCCGACCAAAGGCAGACCGTGACCGGAAAACTGCGCACGAATCTGATGTGTGCGCCCGGTAATCAGCTCCACTTTAACCAGACTCTGCTGTCCCACGGTTTGCAGTACCTGATAGTTGAGAATGGCTTCCCTGGCCTCTTTGCCCGGTTCCAGCGTGAGCAGGGTCTTGCGCTGGGCTTTGTCCCGGATGAGAAGGTCCCGGAAGTTTCCTTTTGTTTCCGGTGGAATCCCTTCCACTACGGCCAGATATTCCTTGTGGAAGGAGCGGTCCTGCACCTGTCCAGATAGAATCCGATCCGCCAGACGGGAACGGGCCAGCACCATCACGCCGCCCACCACCTGATCCAGACGATGTACCGTGCGGACACAGGCGTTGGGGTCACCCAGACAGTCCCGGACCAAATCCGGAACGCCGCCGGGTTCGTCCACGGATACCACACCCGCAGGCTTCAGGCAGACGCATATGCGATTGTCCTGATAGAGCAACTCCATGTAAAAATCCTTCCGTATGCTGGATTACAGCAGTTTTTCTTCCCATTCTGCCGGTTTGAAGCCGGTCAGAACGACCGTGTCCGTCACAAGGAGAGGACGCTTGACCAGCATGCCGTCCGTGGCCAGCAGCTGCAGCTGCTCGTCCTCACTCATGGTGGGCAGCTTGTCCTTCAGCCCCATGGACTTGTAGAGCAAACCGCTGGTGTTAAAGAACCGCTTCAGCGGCAGACCGCTGCGCTGATACCAAACCTTCAGTTCTTCAAAGGAAGGATTGTCCTCCTTGATGTGCCGATCCTGATAGGCGATGCCGTGGTCATCCAGCCAGCGCTTGGCTTTCTGACAGGTGGTGCACTTGGGATATTCAATAAACAGCATAAGGATGCCTCCTTGTATCTAAAGTGATCTCGTTTAGTATAGCCGATTGGATATGTGGTGTAAAGTGCGGCACGGGAAAAGAAAACAGCCGGAACGGCGGTTATTTCTGCCCCTCAAGGCGAGTGTCCACAAATTGGTTCAGCAGCACTTCTGCCCGCTCAGTCAGCTCCTCCAAAGAAAGGTCGATATTTCCGGCGATCCATTCCCAGTAGAGGTTGGTCAGTCCGCCGGCGCAGAAATGAATGGTCAGCAGGTACTGATCGTGCTCCTGGGTGCTGAACTTCTGCTCGTTCTGAATGAGGTAATCCAGCACCAGCTTTACCAGCTCCTGTTCAATGAGAACGGAAGCGCTGGATGCCATTACCTTGCGGAAAAAATCCAAATCCGACTCCAGAATCATCTGAATGTGTCGAAGCACGGCGTGGGACAGGTCGGTCAGGCCAATCGGGGCATCCAGTACCTGCTCCCGGATACTGGAGAAGATTTCACCGATGAGATGGTGAATGACATCGGGAATGTCCTTGTAGTGGGCATAGAAGGTGCCCCGATTGATCTCCGCCCGGCGCACCACATCAGATACCGTGATCTTGTCCAGCGGTTTTTCGTGCAGCAGGTCGGCCAGCGCCATTTGAATCAGTTTTCTGGAGCGGATCGCACTGCGGTATTCTGCTTTTGGCATATTGGGGTCCTCCAATCCTGAGAAAGTCGAACAATTCGCGCCGTTGTGTCTAAAATTGAAAAAATATTCACGGATTGTTGATTGAAATTTCATTCCATGCTCATTATAATGCAA
>JAHHSJ010000078.1 GCA_020025295.1 Oscillospiraceae bacterium
ACGCACCCTCTTGATAATAACTGTTTACCGCACGGACATATGGAATCGTACCATCCGCCGTCGCAAGTGCAATGAGTGTATCATGATGAAACCGCTCGTTCATTATTTCTTGTGCTTTTTGAGGAAAGTTTCCGTTCATTTTTATCCTCCCTTCTATACAGTTTCCGTGGTGCACCCAAATCCAGATCCCGGTGCAAGGGATTCAATCAATGCTGCATGACACGGACACGAACCACGCCCTCGATGGCGCCGATCTGCTCCGCTACCGCCTCGGAAATCTTCTGATCCACATCCAGCAGGGTGTAGGCGTACTCCTTCCGGGACTTGTTGGCCAGATTTTCCACATTCAGCCCGGCAGCGGAAATCACGGTGGTGATCTGAGCCAGCGTGTTGGGCACATTGCGGTGGATGACACACAGCCGTGCCTGACCGCTCCACTCCATGGTGACATTGGGCAGGTTCACTGCATTTTTGATGTTGCCGTTTTCCAGATAGTCCTGCAGCTCGTGCGCCGCCATCACGGCGCAGTTGTCCTCGCTCTCCGGGGTGGAGGCGCCCAGATGAGGCAGGGCGATCACGCCGGGGGCGTTGGCCACTGCGTTGTCGGGAAAATCAGTGACATAGACCGCCACACGGCCGCGATTGAGGGCGGCAAGAATGGCCTCCGTATTCACCAGACCGCCCCGGGCCAGATTGATGATGCGGACATTGCCCTTCATCTGAGCAATGGCGTCGGCATCCACCATATCCCGGGTAGCATCGTTCAGCGGCACATGCAGGGTGATGTAGTCGGCCTGCTTCCAGACTTCCTCCAGCTGATTTACCACCTGCACATGGCGATCCAGCGCCAGCGCAGAGGGAACGCTCAGGAAGGGATCATAACCCACCACATTCATGCCCAGCGCCAGCGCAGCGTCCGCCACTTTGGCGCCGATGGCGCCCAGACCCACGATACCCAGAGTCTTGCCCTGAATCTCCGGCCCGGCAAAGCGGCTTTTTGCCTTTTCCATGGTGACGGTGACATCGTTTTCCCCAGCTGCCTCTTCCCTCACCCATGCATTGGCCTCGAACATCCGCCGAGAGGCCGCCAGCATGGCGAAGATGACCTCCTCCTTCACCGCATTGGCGTTTGCTCCGGGGGTGTTGAACACCACGATGCCGGACTGGCTGCAGCGGTCAATGGGGATGTTGTTGGTGCCGGCTCCGGCTCGGGCAATTGCCAGCAGGTTGGAAGCAAAGGGGTAATCGTGCATCTTGGCGCTGCGCACCAGAATGCCGTCGGGATTGGCACAGCCGTCGTCCACCACAAAGCGGTTTCGGTCCAGCTCCGCAAGTCCCACTCCGGAAATTTTATTCAGCGTTTTGATTCGGTACATATCCTTCGCTCCCTCCTTTAATGGCTTCGGTCAAAGCGGCGGATGAAGTCGCACAGCAGCTCCACGCCCTCCAAGGGCATGGCATTATAGATGCTGGCACGCATACCGCCTACCTTTCGGTGGCCCTTCAGGTTCAGCAGACCCTGCTCGGCGCTTTCCGCCACGAACTGGGCGTCCAGCTCCGGAGATTCGGTGCGGAAGGTCACATTCATGTCGCTCCGGGAACCGGGTTTCGCCGCACAGCGGAAGAGCTTCGACTGGTCAATGGTGTCATAGAGCATGCCGGCCTTGACCTTCTTTTTCTGCTCCATTCCAGCCACGCCTCCCTGCGCTTCCAGCCAGTCACAGACCAGACCCAGCATATAGATGCACCAGCAGGGCGGCGTATTGTACATGGAGTCCTTGTCGATTTCCGTCTGCCAATCCAGCATCAGCGGCGTGTAGGGCAGCGCGTGACCGGCCAGCGCCTTTTTCACGATGACGATGGTCAGTCCGGCCGGGGCCAGATTCTTCTGCGCTCCGGCATAGATGACCCCGTAGCGGCTCACATCCACCGGGCGGGAGCAGATATTGGAGGACATATCACACACCAGCGGCACCGCTCCGGTTTCCGGGACATACTGCCACTCGGTGCCGTAGATGGTGTTGTTGGCGCAATAGTAGAAGTAAGAGGCGTCCGGGCGGACGGTGAGCTCCGCCTGGGACGGGATATAGGTGTGGTTTTCAGCCTCGGAGGAGCAGGCCACCGCCACATCGCCGTATTTTTTGGCCTCTTTCCACGCAAGGGTGGAGAAATTGCCCGTCAGGGCATAGTCCGCCTTGCCTGTGCGTCCGATCAGGTTCAGCGGAATGGCAGAAAACTGCGTGGATGCGCCGCCCTGAAGGAACAATACCTCGTAATCCTCCGGAACGGACAGCAGCTTCTTGAACTTTGCCTTGGTGTCGTCGAAAATCTTCTGGAACACCTTGGAGCGGTGACTCATCTCCATGACTGACATACCGCTGCCCCGGTAATTGGTGATTTCACCCCCGGCCTGCTCCAGTACTTCCAGCGGAAGCATAGACGGTCCGGCGGAAAAGTTGAACATTCTTTCCTTGGTCATGGTGATGACTCCCTTCTCAATTCATTATGTTACCACGCTAAAGTGGTATAGCGTCATTATAGCAACTGAGTTTCAGAAACTCAATAGAAATTGCGATAAAAAAGAGAAATAAACCACCTTTTCTTTTGTGCGTATTAGCAATTTATCATGCTAGCACACAAAACTTTTGGATTTTCATGGATTTTTTCTCTCTGGACAGCAGGCAAGTCTATGCCGCCCCTCCCCGTTCTATGCCTGTGTTTTCCTGCTTGATGCTTCTAAAACAGACCCGGCTCCGGTTTCGCAACGGCTTGCTGCTTGCACAATACTGAATCGCGCCCTGTACAACGCATGGGTTGATAAGCAACCTTTGAAAAGAAAAAAAGAGAATTCCAACTTATGTAGGCTTATATTCGCACAGACGGACACCGCATTTTGCAGGACAGCCCGGAATTCCAGTCTCTGCTTTTGGAATTGGGACAAGCGCTGGCATCAACAAAGCGGTTTTGCCTTTTCGTTCCGATCATTCCACCCGGAGCATCCGATAGCCCACGCCCACATGGGTCTGGATGTACTGCGGGCCGTCCGAGCCGGACTCCAGCTTCTTGCGGAGGGTGGCCATAAACACCCGGAGAGAGGCCACATCGTTCTCCCAGCTGCGTCCCCACACGTGCTGGGTGATGTAAGTGTGGGTCAGCACCCGGCCCACATTTTTGGCCAGCAGGCAGAGAATTTTATACTCGATGGGGGTCAGGTGCAGCTCCTCGCCCCGAAGCCAAGTGCAGCCGGCGGCGTAGTCGATCTCCAGCTCCCCATTGACGAACCGGGAGGTCTGCTCCACGTCCCCGGGCATCATGCTCAGCCGACGCTGGGTGACCCGCAGCCGGGCCAGCAACTCCTCCACCGAGAAGGGCTTGGTGAGGTAATCGTCTGCACCGGCGTCCAGCGCCTCAATCTTGTCCATATCCTCGCTGCGGGCGCTGATGACGATGATGGGCATATTGGACCAGCTGCG
>JAHHSJ010000079.1 GCA_020025295.1 Oscillospiraceae bacterium
GTCCGCCGCAGGCTTCGCACTCTGTTTCAATGGAGTCCATAAAGGCCATTTCCGACACGATGATGCCCTTGCCCTGGCAGACTGGGCAGGCACCGGCCCCGTTAAAAGAGAACAGCCCGGCCTTCTGTCCGTGTTCCTTGGCAAACAGCTTTCGAATCTCGTCTGCAACACCCAGATAGGTGGCCGGAGTGGAGCGAAGGCTGCTGCCAATGCTCTTCTGACCGATGAGAATGACATCTTCCTTGGATTGGTTGGCAAAGGCCTGCATGAGAGAACTCTTTCCGGAGCCTGCCACGCCGGCGATCACTGTCAAAAGTCCCTTGGGCAGTTTCACCGAAACATGTTTCAGGTTGTGCAGGTGCAGGTCACGCAGTTCAAACCACTCCACCGGAGTCCGCACTTCGGATTTCAGACCGGTTTTTCTCCGCAGCAGCCGGCCTGTCTGGGTCTGGCTTTCCAACAGCTCGGGATAGCTGCCCTCAAACAGAATTTCTCCGCCCTTGGTACCGGCACCCGGTCCCATGTCGATGATGTGATCTGCAATCTCCATCATTTCCTTGTGGTGTTCCACCATCAGAACCGTATTCCCACGGTTTCGCAGCTCAACGATGGCCTCACTGAGCCGGTGAATGTCGTGGCTGTGGAGCCCCACACTGGGCTCATCCAGAATGTAGAGCATATCCGAGAGGGAGGAGTTGTTGTACTTTGCAATTTTGCACCGCTGTGCCTCACCGCCGGATAGAGTTCCCATGGCGCGGTCCAGCGTCAGATAATCCAGACCGATGTCAATGAGGGCCTGAATCCGGCTGCGGAGTGCCGCCTTCATATCCACCGCCAGAGGATCGTCAATGGCGTCCAGCCATGCGATGATTTCGCCCAGCGGCAGCTTCACCACATCTGCAATGTTCTTTCTGCCGATTTTACAAGACAGAATCTTGGAATTCAGTCTGGCTCCGTGGCACTCCGGACACACGCCCTGAGTGACGATAGGTTCCAGCTTTTTCCAGTGTACCTTGGCATCGTCCCGCTTGAGCATTCGGTTCATCCGGTACATGAGTCCCTCGTATTTACCGTTTTTGTAGTAGTCCGGAGGCGGATTTTTCAGGGTCATAGGCTCCTGATAGAGGAATAAGTGCAGTTCTTCCGGGGTGAAGTCCCGAATCTTCTTATTGGGGTCATAGAGACCGCAGGCGCCATAGTAGAGCCAGCGCCATTGTCCCGGCTCATAAGCCACATAGTTGATGACGCCGGGGTCGTTCAGGCACTTATCGAAGTCCACCAGCTTGTGAACATCGATCTCCGTGATTTCCCCCAGACCGTCACAGCGAGGGCAGCGGCCCTGAGGATGGTTGAAGGAAAACGAATCGGAATAGCCGACGAAGGGCTCTCCCACACGGGAAAACAGTAATCTCAACAAGGAATAGGTGTCTGTGTAGGTACCTACCGTGGAGCGCACCTGTCCCGAGGGCTTTTTCTGGTCCACCACAATGGCCGGAGGCAGGCTCTCAATGCGGCCTACCTTGGGCCGGCCATATTTGGGGAGATACCGCTGAGCAAAGCTGGGAAAGGTTTCGTTCAGCTCCCGACGGGACTGTGCGGCAATGGTATCCAGCACCAGGGAGCTTTTGCCGGAGCCGGAAACGCCGGTGACCACGGTGATTTGATGTTTGGGAATGTCCACAGACACATGCTTCAGATTGTTCTGTGCTGCGTCCAGAACACGGATCATTTCGTTCTGCATAAGCGACCTCTCCTGTCATTACCTCTTCTGTGTCCACGCTCCACGCAGAAGAGCCAGATGTTACTCGTTCCGTTACTCCGTAGATTCCAACCGAGTGTGGAAGAAAAAGCCCAATTCAGCCGTCACGTGCCGTCAAAAGAAAGCGGAAGGGACGAAAACGCTGCTTTAAAGGACCTCTACCAGTTCCTCACGGGATTTCCGCTGGAAATGACGCTCGGAGGGAGCGGCGTTCTCAGCAGCATAGCCGATGGGGAACAGTGCAATCAGCTGATACCCCACCATCTGCGGATAGAGGCGTTTCAGCATCGGGGCGTCAAAATAGCCGACCCAAGTTGTGCTCAGACCAAGATCTTCTACGGCGAGCATCATGTGAGTCGCAACGATACCGGCGTCGATGTCGGCAAAATTGCGCTGATCGAAGGGGCGTTCCCAGCCATCCTCTTCCTGATAGCCGACGATCAGGAACTGATCCGCACCAAATGTGCAGCTGCTTGCCTGTCGGATGTGACCTTTTGCTTTCTCCGAGCGAAGCCAGAAAATCTTAAAGGGCTGGGTGTTCACAGCCGTAGGGGCAATTCGCCCGGCTTCTATGATTTTCTCGATCAGTTCCGGCGCTACGGTTTGATCCGAGAACGCTCTGCAGGAATAGCGCTGCTCGATCAATTTTTGAAATTCCATAGTGGCATCCTCCTTTGTCTTATTTCGTAAACGCTGCAAATTGGGCGTTGACCAGCGTTTCCAGTGTGCTGGGCTGTACTTCTACCAGATAGCCTACCTTTCCACCGGAAACATAGATGGTTTCCCAATTCTGAGCCTCCTGATCTACATAGATCGGCAGTTCGGTTCTCAGACCGAAGGGCGAGCATCCACCGTGGGTATAGCCGGTCAATTCTTCAAAAATCTCCGGTTTCAGCATCTGGAGGTTCTTTGCGCCCACCACAGAAGCCGCCTTTTTCAAATCCATTCGCATCTCTGCTGGAAGACAGAATACATAGTAGCCGCCCTTGTGGTCAGAGGTTACCAGAGTTTTGTATAACCGTTTCGGAGCATATCCAAAGTAGGCCGCAACATCCAGAGCCGCCACAGGCCCATTCTCCGTAGGGTAAGTGTAGAGCTGATAAGAAACGCCTTCCCGCGCTAACAGTTCCAGTGCGCTTGTCATAGCATTCATATGTTGTTCCTCTTGTATTCGCAGGTCGTTTCCGACGCATTTCTTTATATGGCAACAGATGGTGGAACCATCCGATTCCACCATCTGTTGCTTGGTTCTTATTTCGAATATCCGCCCAGATAAGGAATCACAGATTAAAACGCAATGTCCTCGCCGTAATAGGCAGCGATGTAGAGCTCCTTCATCTGCTCAGGATCGATCTCTCTGGGGTTGGTGCTGGTGCAGGGATCTGCCACAGC
>JAHHSJ010000008.1 GCA_020025295.1 Oscillospiraceae bacterium
ATTCCCACTCAATGGTGCCGGTAGGCTTGGAAGTCAGATCGAACAGAACACGATTGACACCGGCGACCTCGCTGGTGATGCGCTGCATGATATGGGTCAGCAGCTCGAAGGGCACATTCTCCACGGTGGCGGTCATAGCATCCACGGTATTGACAGCGCGGATAATCACGCACCATGCCTCGGTACGCTTACCGTCCTTGCTGACGCCAACGCTCTTCATATCGGGGATAGCGGTGAAGTACTGCCAGACCTTGCCCTCCAGGCCATTCTTTGCGAACTCCTCGCGCAGGATGGCGTCGGACTCACGGACAGCCTCCAGACGGTCACGAGTGATAGCGCCCAGGCAGCGCACGCCCAGACCGGGGCCGGGGAAGGGCTGACGGAAGACCATGTTATCGGGCAGGCCCAGAGCCAGACCGACCATACGGACCTCGTCCTTAAACAGCAGGCGGAGAGGCTCCACCAGCTCAAACTTCATATCCTCAGGCAGGCCGCCCACATTGTGGTGTGCCTTCACGCCGTCAGACTCAAGGATGTCAGGATAGATGGTGCCCTGAGCCAGGAACTCAACGCCCTCCTGCTTACGAGCCTCTTCCTCGAACACGCGGATGAACTCTGCACCGATGATCTTGCGCTTCTGCTCAGGATTGGAAACACCCTCCAGCTTGTCCAGGAAGCGATCCACAGCATCCACATAGACCAGATTTGCATTCATCTGGTTACGGAACACCTCGATAACCTGCTCCGGCTCACCCTTGCGCAGCAGACCATGGTTGACATGGACGCAGACAAGCTGCTTGCCAATGGCCTTGATCAGCAGAGCGGCGACGACGGAAGAGTCAACACCGCCGGACAGTGCCAGCAGAACCTTCTTATCGCCGATCTGAGCGCGCAGCTCAGCCAGCTGCTCCTCGATAAATGCCTGAGCCAGCTCAGGCGTAGTGATACGCTCCATGGTTGCGGGGCGAACATTATTTGCCATTATAGTTTCCTCCATCCTATGTATATAGAATTTCCTTCAACTTTGTTTATTATACTCGCCAATTACTCACAGTGCAATCATTTCTATCTTAATTTTTTACACAAAACAGAATAATCTGAAGGACACCTTCACAGTATAAGTAAACAAAATGGAGGGGTGTTTTCCATGGTTATCGCATTTTTTCGCACGATCATCCTATATCTTCTTTTAATTATCGGCATCCGATTATTAGGCAAACGGCAAGTGGGCGAGTTGGAACCGGCGGAGCTGGTGCTCACCATGATTCTCAGTGATCTGGCTGCAGTTCCCATGCAGGATTTCGGACTGCCGCTGGTGTACGGGGTTGTTCCCATCATCACCCTTCTCTGCCTCACCATGATTCTCAGCGTAGTGACCATGCGCAGCGTCCGGCTGAGAGGGATTCTCTGTGGAAAACCCAGCATCGTCCTGCGAAATGGGCAGCTCTGTCAGAATGAGATGCGCAAAGTCCGGATGACATTGGATGAACTGCTGGAGGAACTCCGCTTGCAGGGCATTACCGATCTGACCACGGTGAAATACGCCATTTTGGAAACCAGCGGCTGCTTATCCGTACTGCTCTACGAGGAGCATCAGCCGGTAACCCCCCAACAGCTTTCCATTCCCTGCTCCACCCCTTCCCTCCCCATTATCATCATCAACGACGGACGAGTGCTGGACAAGCAGCTGCAATGGCTGGGCTATGATCGAAAATGGCTGCAAAAAGAGCTCAGGGCACGAAAATTTTCTGACCCCAAGCAGGTGTTTCTGCTCACTGCGGATGAAACAGGCGTGGTCTACTGCGCCGGAAAGGATGGTCGCTAAATGAGCCGTATTCGCATCTGCATTACAATTTTGATTGTTCTTATGTCCGTTTCTCTGCTGAACGGCGCCTACCTCCACTCCGTCACAGATCGGCTGGCCGCTCCTTTGGAGCAGGCCGGCATACTGGCCTCCAACGGAGATTGGGAAGGAGCCACAGCACGGACAAAGGAAGCCAGAGAGACTTGGGACCGCTACCAATTCTACTTTTGCATCACATTGCGCCGTGCGGACACGGATCAGGTGGAACTTGGGTTCCGCCAGATCATACCGCTTCTGCAATGGCAGGAGGAAGCGGAGTACAACTCCGCCAACGCCGCTCTCATCGCCAACATCCGTCTTTTAAACGGAACAGAATCGCTGGATTTGAAAAACCTGCTCTAATGGAAAAACCGCCCGAACCGGAGTTCCGGTTCGGGCGGTTTGCTTCGTTTAGTGACGCAGGCCGGATTCCTTCAAAAGGGCTGCCACCCGGTCGGGATAGTTGGAGATGACGCCGTCCACCTCAAGATCGATCATGTGCCGAATGTCCTCCGGCTCATTGACTGTCCAAGTATTGATCTGCACGCCATGGCTCTTCAGATCGGCAGTTTCCGCATCGGTAAGCATATGGAACTGAGGGTGATAGGCCTCCACCCCATGGGACTGCACATAATTTCCCACATCCAAAATCCATGTTTCAGAAAGGAAGCCGCAGGGCAGCTCCGGAGCGATTTCCTTCATCCGCAGCACGGAATGATGATTAAAGGAAGAAATAATCACCTTATGCTCCATGTGATATTCCAAAATCAGGTCATAGACCGCCTGCTCGATGCCGGGGTACTCATACACACCGGTTTTCAACTCAATATTGGTGGCGATGTCCCGATCCTGCACCAGTTCAAAGTATTCCCGCAGGGTGGGAATCTTCTGGAATCCGAACTGTCCGGCAAACCGATAGGAAAAGTCCACCTGACAAAGCTCCTTGTAGGTCATGTCCTTGACCCGACCCGTCCGGTCCGAGGTGCGGTCGATGGTTTCATCGTGAATGATAACCAACTCCCCGTCCCGGGTCAGATGCACATCAAATTCAATGCCCTCGCATCCAGCCTCCAACGCCTTCTCAAAGGCCAGCATGGTATTCTCCGGATAAGCACCGCTGAAGCCACGGTGTCCGTAATTTCTGCACTTCATTTCTGGTATTGCCCCTTTCGATGCAAGTTCTTTCTCCCATGATACTCTGTTCTTCCCTCCGGGGCAAGGGGTTCTTTCCTTGACCCCAACGGAAGAACCCAGTATAATTACCTGTATCATATATCATAACCTGATACTCTGGATGGAAAGTTGGAACAATATGAAAAAAATAACCGGTGAATCCAAACTCACCTTCTTTGAAGCGACAAGCATCATCGTGGGTCACGGCGTCGGCGCAGGCATCCTGTCCGTCCCCTATCTGGCCTCGCACAACAGCCTTCGGGACATTCTGCTGGTACTCGGCTTCTGCTATCTTTTCAATGTGGTGCTGCACCTCATCATTGCAGAGCTGTCCTACAACAACGACGGCGCCCAGTTCATCCGCTGTTTGGATGCAGAGCTGTTCTCCGGCAAAATCAAGAAGGTCCTCACATGGGTGGCCTTTGTCACTCTGGGACTTTCCGTCATCTTCAATGTCAGCGCCTTCCTCACCGGCGCCGCCGCAGTCTTCCGCTCCTGGCTGGGACTGCCGGACATGGTGGGTATGCTCCTGTTCTACCTTCTGGGCGCAGGCGTAGTCTTTGTGGGCATGAAGCTGGTTGGCATCTGCGAAAAAATTGCCGTCGGCTCCATGATCGCCGTGGTGGGCGTGCTGGCTGTGGCCACCTTCTGCTCGGATATGAGTCCCCTGCCCACCGGCTGGCATGGCTTTAACAATGTGCTGGCTCTGTTCAGTATGGTGTCCTTCTCCCTGTCCGCCGTCATGTCCACCCCTCAGATCGTCAAGGGTCTGGAGGGCGATGTGAAAAAGATTCGGGGGGCGATTGCCTCCGGCCTTGCCATCAATGTGGGACTGATCTTCCTTATCACCCTTGTTACCCTGCTGAGTGCCGGAACCAAAATCTCTCAGGACGGCGCTCTGGTGGATATTGCGGCCCATCTGGGCGGCTGGGTCAGCATTCTCGGCTATCTCTTCACGCTGCTGGCGCTGGCCACCTCTTTCTGGGCCAACACCCTGAATCTCCGTGACATCGTCCATGAGCAGACCCACTGGGGCAACCACATCAGCTGGCTTGCCGCATCTCTCCCCTGTCTTGCAATCGCCTTCTTCGGTATCTCCACCTTCGTGGGCTTTACCCGTGTGGCAAGCATCATTCAGGTGGTTACCGGCATCGGTATTATCATCGCCTACAACCTCTCCCGTAAGCGCACCGGCTCGGCTCAGCTGGTGGGACGCTTTGGCACGCTCCCCTTCCAAATTCTTGTCGTCCTCTGCACGCTGCTTGCCAGTGTCGGAGCCATGCTTCCCGTCAAATAACGAGGTGTTTCCCATATGAAGTTCATCCTTGTCCTTCTGATTGTGCTGCTCCTGCTGTTTGTCCTCTTTACTGAGGAGCTTTACCGCTATGTGTTCTGTCGGAAAAGCTCAGCTCTGTTCACCCGCCTGTTTGACTCCAAGGGCCACGAGCCGAACTACTACAAGGTGCGTGATGAGGCCGCAGACCGGCTGCGCACCGTCCCCTGTGAGGAATACACCATCCAAAATGAACGGGGTCAGGCACTGAAGGGCTTTTACTATCCCTGCGGCGCAGAGGGAAAGAAAATCGTATTTCTGATTCACGGCTACCGCTCCGAGCATATCGAAACCGGCGGACTGTTCTATGAGTACTACAAGAGCCGGGGCATCGACTTCTTCTGCTGTGACCACACGGCTCACGGACAGAGTGAAGGTCACTTCATCGGCTTTGATGTGTTCGAGTCCAAGGACTGCCTGCTCTGGATTGACTTCCTCCGGGAGAAATTTGGTGCGGATATTCAGATCATCCTCCACGGCTTCTCCATGGGCGGCGGCACGGTGCTTCAGATGAGCGGTCACTGCCCGGACAATGTGAAGTTTATCATTGCTGACAGCGGCTACAAAAACGCCAAAGCCTCCATGGAGCATCAGGTTGGCCCCATGTACCATCCGCTGCGGCTCATCAACCGTCTGGTGGCCGGCTATGACTGGAACGACTCGGATGTGACCGACAGCCTTGCCCTCTCCCGTGTGCCCATTCTCTTTGTTCACGGCCAGCAGGACAAGCTGGTGCCCTACGAGAACGGCCCGGAGCTGTACGAACGCTATCAGGGCGAAAAGGACTGCTTCTTCCCGGAACGGGCACGGCACATTGAGGCCATTTACACCGATCCCGAGGCCTATGCCGAAAAAATCGACCAGTTTATCGAAACCTATCTGGACTAACATCCGAACATGGCAACGGAGCGTATCGCATCCCGATACGCTCCGTTTTTCTGCTGAAACAGCAAAAAGCAGCGGTCACGAAAGTGACCGCTGCTCTTCGTTTGATTGGTTTTGTCAGAGAAAGCTTAGTCCTGATAGAAGGAACCCATGTAGCGGATGTACTCATCCTCGGTGTGGTTGGCCTTCCAGTCATGGACGCTCTTCTTGTTGTGGTCGCCGCTGATGACGGACAGTTCCTTGCCCAGCTTCTCGAATGCCTCGTCCACGACAGCCTCGGGAGTCTGAGCCGCAGCCATAACGCGCTCACCGGCAGGACCGCCGGGCAGGTTGCTCAGCAGGCTGGGCGTGAGCGTGGTGCCCAGAGTGATGCACATGACATCCACATTGGTCTTCTCGCACTCGCAGGCAACAGCCTCGGTCATCTTCAGGATGTAAGCCTTGCCGGCGCCATACTGGCCATTCCAAGGAGAGGCGGAAATGCCGGTCATGGAGGACACATTGATCACAGCGCCTCTGTTCTGAGCGGCGAAGATCTTCATGTAGTGGTAGAAGCACTTCATGAAGGTGACCACATTGACATTGATCATGGCCTGATGCTTCTCCCAAGGAGTGTCCTGAATCTTGCCGAAGGAGTGCAGGCAAGCGACATAGGACATGAAGCCCATATCCAGACCCTCGGTAGCAGCGAACACGGTCTCAGCAGCGTTCTCCTCGGAGAAGTCAGCACGGACGACCTTGTACTCAACGCCGTACTTTGCCTTGATCTCTTCGCCCAGAGCCTGCAGCTTCTCCTCGCGGCGGCCGACCATGACCACATTCATGCCGCCCTCAGCGATCTTTTCGCAGAATGCCTTGCCGACGCCCTCCGTTGCACCGAGGATTACGCCCCACTCGCCATACTTTTCCTTCAGATTCATTGTAATTTCCTCCGTTTAGTTTTTCAAATTCCAGTCTTTCTGCGCAGACACGCCTGTGCCTCGCTTGATGTCCTGTGGATTGTTTATATTTTAACATTGTTAACTACTTTTTGCAATTGCCATTTTACATTTCTTTGATTTTTTTACAATTTATTCACGAATTATTGTGAACAATGCTGTTTTGTATGATAATTTTACAAAAGTTTCTTTCTACTGTTCCCACGGACCACACGCCCGTTGAACAAAAAAAGCGGCAGTATCCGATACCTGGATACTGCCGCTTTAGGCGTTTTCTTACTTCTGCTTGTCAGCCAGGAGCTTATTCAGCTCATCCATAAAGGTGTCAATGTCCTTAAACTGACGATAGACGGAGGCAAAGCGCACATAGGCCACCTCGTCCACATCCTTCATGTAGCGCATCACCAACTCGCCAATCTTTTCCGTGCTGGTTTCACGCTCCAGCGAGTTCTGAATCTCCTGCTCGATCTGGTCAGCGATCTTCACCAGACGGTCCATGGTCACGGGACGCTTTTCGCAGGCACGAATCATGCCGCGCAGGACCTTGTCCTTGTCAAAGCTCTGACGGGAGCCATCCTTCTTCACCACCACCAGAGGCAAAGACTCCATGGTTTCATAGGTGGTGAATCGCTTTCCGCAAGCCAGACACTCCCGGCGGCGGCGGATGCTTGCGCCCTCGTCGGCAGGACGGGAATCCACAACTTTACTTTCCAGATTGGAACAATAGGGACACTTCATAGGGCACACTCCTAATCATCTAATGTACCACATATTGTATCATCCCGCATATATCGTGTCAACGAATTTTCCATTTACCGCCACAGCACCGGCATCCCGTTCTCATCCAGCCGGACAATCACCGTCCGACCCATGGTTCCCCGCCGTACCCGGCAGAAACAGAACAGGGCCGGCACCGGAAACGGCGTGTGCTCCGGCCACAGATGGCAAAACTCGGTGCCCTGTTCCCACGCTCGGCAAGACCAACCGTTTTGACAGAAAATATGACGCAGAAACTCGTCCCCGAAGCGAACTCCCTGTCCCTGCTTCGGGCCGTCTGAGGTGCATAGCACCCGCTCCGGCGGAAAACTGCCGCTGCGCTCCAATTCCCGCTGAGAAACGGTTCGAGTCAGAGTAAGTCCACCCTCGCCCGGAGCCGGAGTGCCCAGCAGGGTGCGGTTTCCCTTGTGTTCCAACCACAGCTTGCACACGGTCTGCCGACCCGGGATGCGGCACCGAAACCGGACCCGTAATCCTTCCTGCTCCCAGTGGCAGCTGCCCACCACTCGGTTCTCCTCTATGATCGGAACTTCCATTGCAATATCGCCCCTCTCCTCATAGAAAACTCATATGAGGAGCAGGGGCGATGTATGCTTAATTCAGTTGGTTCTCCAGCAGCTGCCGCACCAGCTGGGGATTTCCCTTGCCGCCCAGCTTCCGCATGGTCTGACCGACCAGAAATCCGAAGGCCTTCTGCTTGCCGGACCGCCAATCGGACACAGACTGAGGGTTCTCCTCCAGCACCTGCGCCACCACACGGGCAATGGCATCCTCGTCGGAAATCTGCTCCAAGCCGTGAGTACGGATATAGGCAATCGGGTCCTCGTCCGAGTGGAACACAGCGGAAAACACCTCCGAGGCAGTGTTGCGGTTGATTTTACCCTCCGCCACACATTCGATCAGCGCCGCCAAATGCTTCGGGGAGAGCGGAATATCCTCTGTCGGCTGGGCCGCTTCCTTTCGGTCCCGGAGTACCTCTCCCAGCATCCAGTTGGCAGCCGCCTTGGGCGGTGCGTCAAACGCTACCACCTGCTCAAAATAGGCGGCAAAGCTGCGGCTCATGGTGAGCATTTCCGCATCATAGGCCGACAAGCCATACTCTTCCTGATAGCGCCGCCGCTTGGCCGGAGCCAGCTCCGGCAGCTGCGCTCTGGCCTGCTCCACCTCTTCCCGGCGGATGTGCAGCGCAGGCAAATCCGGGTCGGGGAAATAGCGGTAATCCTTCGCCGTTTCCTTGCTCCGCATGGCGTAGGAGCAGTTCTGCTCCTCGTCCCAGCGCCGGGTTTCCTGCTCCACGGTTCCTCCCTGCTCCAACAGGGCGATCTGCCGCCTTGCTTCTACCTCCACTGCTCGGGCAATGGCTCGGAAGGAGCTGAGGTTCTTCATCTCGGTTCGGGTCCCCAAGGTTTCGCTTCCCACGGGGCGAACGGAGAGATTCACATCACAGCGGAGGGAGCCTTCCTGCATTTTGCAATCCGACACCCCCAGATATTCCAGCATGGACTTCAGCTGCTCCAGATAGGCGATTACCTCGTCCGCACGGCGGAAATCCGGCTCGGTGACGATTTCCAGCAGCGGTACTCCGCAGCGGTTATAGTCAATCAGGGTGCGTCCGTCCTGATGAATCAGCTTTCCGGCATCCTCCTCCATATGCATTTCGTGGATGCCGATGGTTTTCTCGCCTGCATCTGTTTCAATGGTCACGCCGCCGCCCACACAGATCGGCAGATAGAGCTGAGAAATCTGATATGCCTTGGGCAGATCGGGGTAAAAGTAGTTTTTCCGGTCAAATCGGGTGATTGGGCTGATGCTGCCCCCCAGTGCCACGCCGGTGCGGATGGCATACTCCACCACCTTTCGATTCAACACCGGAAGCGTCCCCGGCATACCGGTACAGACCGGACAGCAGTGGGTATTGGGCTCGCCGCCAAAGGCGGTGGTACAGCCGCAGAAGATTTTGGTCTTGGTGTTCAGCTCCACATGGGTTTCCAGTCCCACAACGGTTTCCCATTCCATGTCACTTCACCTCCCCTTTCTCGGGTCGGCGCAGGTGGTATGCGGTTTCCTGCTGGACACAGTGCGCTCCATTTAGCACCACGCCGTCCTCCATGGCCCGACCGATCAGCTGCACCCCCAGAGGATGCCCCTCAGCATCCGGCGCACAAGGGAATGCGATGGCAGGCAGTCCCGTGAGATTAACACCCACGGTGAACACATCATCCAGATACATGGCAAGGGGATTGTCCCCGTAGTGTCCCAGCTTGGGTGCCGCTCCCGGAGTCACCGGGGTGAGCAGCAGATCATACCGCTGCAATAGTTCGTTCCATACCTGCTTCACCTGCTCCTGCGTCTCCAGCGCCCTCCGGTACCATGCGTCGTAGTGTCCGGCCGACAGGACAAAGGTACCCATCAGGATACGCCGCCGGACTTCCGCTCCAAAGCCCTGACTCCGGCTTCGGGCGTACAGCTGGTTGGCATTTGTCGCTGTTTGATCTCGCCAGCCGTACTTCACCCCATCATAACGGGCCAGATTGGAGCTTGCCTGTGCAGAAGAGAGGATATAGTAGGCAGCCACGGTTTCCTGCACCAACGGCAGCGTACATTTCTCCACCACAGCGCCCCGTGCCTTCAGCACCTCTGCGGTTTCCAGCACACCCCGGCGCACCCCTTCTTCCACCTTGTCCAGCAGTTCCACCGGAAGGCCGATCCGCACCCCGTCAAGGGTTCCGGTGAGCTGTTCCAGCAAGGAAGGCCCTGTGACCGGCACCGTAGTGCCGTCCTTGGGGTCCTGACCCCGAAGGACATCCAGCACCGCAGCACAATCCTCCGCCGTCCGGGCAATGGGGCCGATCTGATCCAGCGACGAGGCATGGGCAATCAATCCATACCGGGACACGGTGCCGTAGGTGGGCTTCATGCCGGTCACGCCGCAATGGGCCGCCGGCTGACGAATGGAGCCGCCGGTGTCACTGGCCAGCGCATACCAGCAGGTGCCGGATGCCACCGATGCCGCACTTCCTGCGGAAGAGCCGCCCGCCGTCCGGGTCTTGTCCCACGGGTTTTTCACCGTGCCAAACCAGCTGGTTTCGCCCGTAGAACCCATAGCGAACTCGTCCATATTGTGCTTACCCAGCAGGATGCCGCCGGACGCCGCAAACCGCTCCACAACCGTGGCGTCATAGGGGGAAACAAACTCCGCCAGCATACGGGATGCACAGGTGGTGGGCAGATGGGCCGTGCAGAGGTTGTCCTTGAGTCCTGCCGGAACACCGGCAAGCGGACGGTCGGGCAGGTGCTGTTCCAGCCGCTTGGCCTGTTCCAGTGCCAGCTCCTCCGTCACCGTGATATAGGTGTGGTTGTCCGACTGCTCCCGGCGGATACGCTCCATCGCCTGACGCACGGCCTCGGTGGGAGACACCTCTCCCCGGCGGATAGCCTGTCCCAGCTCCAGTGCGGTCAATGCCGTCAAATCCATACTCAGCCCTCCTCCGGTGTCCAGAAGCCCTGCTTCGACGGACTGACTTCCAGAAGCTGCTCCTCCGGCATGGAGGGGCTTACCTCATCAGAGCGAAGCTGCTCCAAATGCACCGTCAAATCCTCCGAAGGCTGGGTCGGGTTGGTTTCTCCCAGACACTCCATATAGCTGAGAATCTGCTGCAAATCCTGCTGCATCCGCAGCTCTTCCGCTTCCGTCAATTCCAAGCGAGCCAGCTCAGCGGTCTTGCGCACCAGTTCTCTTGTCACTTCCAAGCCAGTCCCCTCCTTATACAAAAGGCCCGAACTGAGTGATACCAGTTCGGGCAACAGTTACTATTTGGATTTTAGCCCGGATTCCCGGCGGTTGTCAAGGAAAACTCCCGCTGAGGCAGTACCTCCAAGGACATTGCCGACACCTCATAAGCGGTTTTGGTCACCACACGGTCCTCCAGCACTTTGGTATAATTTCTGCTCTGGAACCGGCCTTGCAGCTGCAAGCGATCCCCTACCTGTAATTCCGCCGCTGTCCGGGCCAAGCCGCCCCATGTAATGCAGGGCAGGTAATCTGACCGTCCATACCGACGATTTACCGCCACCGTCAGGTCGGTGATTTCTCGCCCCATAGGGGTGTGCCGGTAGACCGGCAGCTTGCAAATCACGCCGGTGATGCTCACCTCATTGCGGTCTGCTCCCTCCGGGGCCGGACCGAGGCTCCGGGCAAACACCGTCAGCACCAGCCTTGCTCCCACGCCGGACCGATTATTGAAGCTGCGAATCTCTCCTTCCACCTCCATTTGTTCCCCGGCCAGCACCGGGAACTGCTCCAGCAGTGTTCGGCTCACCAGTACCGGAAGCACATCCTCCACCCCGGACAGCCGTTCCACCTGAAGGGGAAACCGGAAGTAGTCCTCCCCGTGGTTTTCATGGGAAAAAACGGGTTCACTCAGCACCAGCCCGGAAAACAGGGCTTGATTTTCATTCCACTCCATACGCAAATTGCCGCTCCTTTTCCTCAGTTATGGGGCATTGTATGCGTTTCGGCGGATGGCTAGAACCCACCCCGCTTTTCTCCTTTGGAATGCTGCTTTTTCCATTTTTATCTGGAAATGTGGGGCAAATGACGGTGCAGACACAATGTACGAATAAAAAAAGCCTGAAATAACAGAAAAAACAGGGATATTTCACCGCTATCATCTTGAATTTTGAAGATGAAAAGCATATAATACTTGAGTTATCTTCAGATGTACTTGATACATTGCAGGAGGCTCTTTCATGACCGTTTCTGAATGCAAATCTTATTTACTTCCCGGTAAGCGGGCCCATCTGGTGGGTATCGGCGGTGTATCTATGGCACCTCTGGCCGAAGTTCTCCACGGCATGGGCATGATTGTTTCCGGCTCTGATATGAAGGAATCCGCTACGGTGGAGCATCTTCGCTCTCTGGGCATCCACGTGATCATCGGCCACTTCCCCGAAAATTCCAAGGGCTGTGATCTGGTGATCCGTACCTCCGCCGTACACGACGACAACCCGGAAATCGTCGGCGCCAGAGCGGAGAACATCCCCGTATTTGAGCGGGCACAGGCTTGGGGCGCACTGATGATGGACTACAAGCACGCAGTCTGCATCTCCGGCACCCACGGCAAAACCACCACCACCAGCATGAGCGCCCACATCTTCATGGCTGCCAAAAAGGACCCCACCGTTATGATCGGCGGCACCCTGCCCCTGTTCAACGCAGGCCATCGGGTGGGCAACGGCGACACCATCGTGCTGGAAAGCTGCGAGTACTGCAACAGCTTCCTTTCCTTCCGTCCGACCACCGCTGTCATTCTGGACATTGAAGAGGACCATCTGGACTTCTTCAAGGATCTGGCAGACATCGAATGTTCCTTCCGCCGCTTTGCCGATCTTGTTCCGGCTGAGGACGGTGTAGTGGTTGCCAACGCCGACGACCGCAACACGATGGATACGCTGGACGGACTTGACCGCAATGTCATCACCTTCGGCATGGGCTCCTATGCCGATGTGTACTGTGAGAATCTGGAATATGTCCGTGGCATGGGCCGCTTTGACCTGATGCAGGACGGTCTGCCGCTGACCCATGTGGAGCTGAGCGTTCCCGGCGAGCACAATGTCAAGAACGCACTGGCTGCCGCAGCTGCCGCTCTCACCGCTCACATTGACCCGGAGGCCATCGCAGAAGGACTGAACTCCTACACCGGCGCCGGCCGCCGCTTTGAGTACAAGGGCGAATACAACGGTGCTCAGGTCTACGACGACTATGCCCACCATCCCGGCGAACTGCATATGCTGCTGGAAACCGCCAAGACGCTGGGCTATGACCGCATCATCTGTGCCTTCCAGCCCCACACCTACACCCGTACCAAGGCTTTCTTCGCCGATTTCGTTCGGGAGCTGTCCAAAGCAGACATCACGGTGATGCTGGAGATTTTCGCCGCCCGGGAAACCAACACTCTGGGTATGTCCTCCAAGGATATTGCCGACCGTCTGGAGCACGGCATCTACTGCCCCACCATTGAGGCCCTGACCGACAAGCTGGCGGAACTGGCTCAGCCCGGTGACCTGATCCTCACCGTCGGTGCCGGCGACATCTACCTTGCCGGTGAAGCTCTGGTAGTCAGAGATCACTAATTAATAATCAAGCAAAAACGCCGTTCGGTTCATCCGAACGGCGTTTCTTTTTACTCTTTGATTCTCTGCTCCATGGCTCGGATCAGCTGCTTTTCCACCGGCAGCAGATCACGCTTGCGGTAAGCGGTGGTCATGCGCTGGTGGCACTCCTTCAGCTTATCCTGACTGAGGTAAGGCAGCAGCGGCATAAACTGGGACACCATGGCCCGCTTCATCAGACCCGTGGTGGAGTTCAACTGACCATCGACCGGGCAGAGCATGATGTCTGCCACCACAGCGCAGGCCTCTGCGGCTTCCTCCGGGGCTGCCCCTTCGAGCGCCGTCTGGAAAAACTCCAGCTGACCCTGCACCTTGGTCAAAAACTCCTCGCACAGCGTATCTCTCGGCGTGGAGATATGGCTGCCGGCGATCCAACGGAGGAAACTGCCCCCCATCTTGCTGCTTCCGGCGTGTCCGGCAACCTTGCTGCCCAGACCGCTCACGGCCTCAGTAAACTCATCATAGCTCTCTTTCAGCTTGTCTGCCAGCTGTACCAGCTCGACTGCTCCGGTCTGTTCGCTCATAACACGATGCCCTTTCTGTGGTTATCATAGTGCCCTTATTATAGTTGGTTCTCCGCTTGCTTGTCAATGCAGTGTTTTTTCCATCGCTTTCGCCGCCCGTTCTTTTCCCTGTGGGCATGAATACCCTCTCCCGGTCTGCATAAGGTAGAGAGAACTATCCACAGGAAAGGAGGAACGGCCCGGTGACTCACCGTCCGTCTTTGACCCGTTCTGCAATTTTGCTCACGGTGGTGGGACTCATCAGTCAGTCCCTCACCTTTCTCTATCACATCGCCGTGGCTCGTCTGGTGGGGGCGCAGGCCATGGGGCTGGTGCATCTGATTATGCCGGCCTATGCCGTAATGCAGTCCATCTGCATTTCCGGCCTGGCAATGGCGGTCACCGTGCTGTCCTCTGAGCTGTATGCCAGAAAGAACACCCTGGCTCTCCGGCAGATGATTAGAGTCTCCTTCCGGGGGCTCATTTTACTCTGGTTCCCAGTGGCTCTGCTGGTGCTGACCCAAAGCGACACCATCGCTCAGCGGGTTTTGGGTGACGGTCGAACCCGGGCCGGTCTGCTTCTTCTGCTGCCGGCCTTGCTGCTCACCGGTGTGGAGCATCTGCAAAAACAATACTGCTACGGCACCGGACGGCTCTGGCTGCCGGCCTCGGCAGAGGTGGTGGAACAGCTGGCTCGCTGCATCGCCATCATCCTTCTGCTTCAAGTCGTTCGCCCGAAAGAGGACACCATTGCCGCCGCCTTGATTACCGCCGGAATCCTGTGCAGTGAGGTGGTGTCCTCCCTCTCCCTGTCGCTGGGGCTGTGCCGAAAAAAACCGACGCTCGGCGGATGTTTGCTGCCGAGCAATCAGCTGCGCCGCCGGATTGCTGCAATCGCTCTTCCGGTGAGTTTCACGGCTCTGCTGGGCAACCTGATGGAGGCCGCCACCGCCATGGCCATTCCAAAATTGCTGGTGGCCTACGGTCGCACACCGGGAGAAGCCATGGGGGAATTCGGCATACTGATGGGCATGACTCTGCCTATGCTCTCCATTCCCACCGCCTTTGTCAACGGACTGACGCTGGCTCTGCTGCCTCGGCTGACCGAGGCACGGACACTGGGCCATATGGCCTCCTTTCGCCGCATCAGTGAAAAGGCGATGCTCTCCGTCTCCTACCTGATTCTCCCCTCGGTAACCCTGATTGCCGCATTCGGCCACGACTTGGGCACGGTGCTCTTTCAGGAGCCAAAAGCCGCTTCTCACATTGGCTCACTGGCTATTGTGGTCTGTGCAGAATGCTATCATATCATTCTCGTCTGCATTCTGCACGCACTGGACAAACAGAAGGAAAGCGCCATCATTTCCCTTGGTTGTGCCGGAATTGAACTGACCGCTACCCTGCTGCTCACCGGACACATGGGACTGAAGGGGTTCATCTGGGGCCAAATTTTGTCCGAAGCGGTCGCCGTGCCGCTTTGTATGCTTCTGGTCTGTCAGTCCGCCGAGCTCCGCCTTGGGATTGGCCGCTGTTTCGTAGTTCCGGTGCTTGCCACTTTGCTGGCTGGGGCACTGGTGGTGCTGATCGGACAATACATCCACCGTCTGGGCATCGATCCCAGCGTCATGCCTCCCATTTGCATCTGCGGCGGCAGTCTGCTCTACCTTGTCACGCTCCGGGCACAGGGGGTGCGTCCTTGGCAGCTGCTCCGTGGAAAATAGTTGCTTTTCCCTTCGCTTTCCGCTATGCTGATGCAGGGAGGGAACAAAATGAAGAATTTTCGCATGACGATTCAATACGAAGGCACTCGCTACCACGGATGGCAGGTGCAGGGAAACACCGAAAACACCATTCAGGGCAAGCTGCAGCAGGTGCTCACTTCCCTCAACGGCTCCGAGGTGGAAGTCCACGGCTCCGGCCGCACGGACGCCGGGGTCCATGCCCGGGGGCAGGTCGCCAATGTCAAGATGAGGGATGACCTCACCTGCCAGCAGATTTTGGAGCACTGCGCCAAATATCTCCCCCGGGATATTGCGGTCATCGCTGTGACTGAGGCCCCGGAACGGTTCCACGCCCGGCTGAACGCAAAAAGCAAGACCTACTGCTATCGGCTGTGGACTTCGGAGATTCCCAATGTGTTTGAGCGCCGGGTAATGACCGAATACACCGAGCGACCTTTGGATGTGGAGCGGATGCGTCAGGCTGCCGCCGATCTCTGCGGCACCCACGATTTCCGTTCCTTCTGCGGTCTGCGCCGGTTCAAAAAATCCACCGTCCGCACCATCACGAACATCAAAGTAGAGCAGATTGGGCCGGAGATTCGGCTGACCTACACAGGAAACGGCTTTCTCAACCTAATGGTTCGCATCCTCACCGGCACACTGGTAGAGGTGGGTGCCGGACTGCGTACTCCGGACAGTATGCCCGAGGTGCTGGCTGCTCTGGATCGCTCCGCCGCAGGTCCCGCCATGCCGCCTACGGGGCTTTGCCTGATGGAAGTCACTTATTAAAATGAAACAAGGCAAGCAGAACCAGTTCTATGGTCTGCTTGCCTTTTCTCATTGGATTTACTTTGGAATGGCTCGAGTAATGGTACCGCCGCCGATGACAGTATCTCCGTCATACAGCACCACGGCCTGTCCCGGAGAAATCGCCCGCTGGGGCTGATCAAACCGGACGGACAGGGTGTCCTCCCCGATCTGCTCCGCCGTGCAAGGGGCTTCATAGCGGCTGTGGCGGATTTTCGCCGTGCAGCGAATAGGAGCAGGCAAGCCGTCACAGGCGACAAAGTTCAAATCCGCTGCCTCCAATGCCGGGGCAAACAAATCCTCATTTTCGCCAATGTAGACCAGATTCCGCTCCACATCCTTGCCCGTCACATAGACCCGGCGCCCCATCGCCAGCTCAAGTCCCTTGCGCTGACCGATGGTATAGTGGATGTGCCCCTTATGCTGACCCAAAACCTCGCCGTTCTGGTTTACATAGTTTCCATTATTCGAAACCAATCCGGTATGTTTCCTCATAAAGGCCGCATAGTCCCCGTCGGGAACAAAGCAGATGTCCTGACTGTCCCGCTTGCGAGCGGTGACAAAGTTCTGCTCCTCAGCAATCTCCCGGACTTCCTTCTTGGTCAGGTTTCCCAGCGGCAGCTGGAAGTGGGACAAAAAGTGTTGGTTCATATTGTACAGGAAATAGCTCTGATCCTTCTCCTGATCCACGCTCTTCTGGAGCAGCCAGCGGTCACCGGAACGGGTTCTCCGGGCATAATGGCCCGTAGCCACATAGCCGCAGCCGTGCTCCTCTGCCGCCCGGAGCATTCCGGCAAACTTCAGATAGCGATTGCAGCGGATACAGGGGTTTGGGGTCATGCCCTGCTCATAGCATCGGCAGAAGGGGTCCAGCACCAGATCCTTGAACTCCGCCTGATAATCCAGCACACAATGCTCGATGCCCATGCGCTGGGCGACCGTTTGGGCGTCGGCAATATCTCTCGGCACACCGTCCACCAGCACTTCCTCCATGCCGTAGGCGGCCTTGTCAAACAGCCGCATGGTGGCGCCCATCACCTCAAAGCCTTCCTGCATGAGCAGCCATGTGGCAACACTGCTGTCCACACCGCCGCTCATGCCCACCAGCACACGCTCACTCACCGACCGTCACCAGGCGCACCAGCACCTCCAGCATCTTCTCCATGCTCTCCACGCAGGCGAACTCATAGACGCCGTGGAAATTCTCACCGCCGGTGGACAGGTTGGGACAGGGCAGGCCCTCCCAGCTCAGCCGGGCGCCATCGGTGCCGCCACGGATGGGAACCACACGAGGCTCCACGCCGGACTCCTCAAAGCACTTGAGAGCGCGGTCGACGAGGTGCATATGAGGCTCCACCTTTTCCCGCATATTGTAGTAGCTGTCCTTCAGAATCAGCTCGAAGGTGCCGTCGCCGTACACTCGGTTCAGGTACTCCGTGGTCTGCTGCAGGAATTCCTTGCGTGCTTCAAACTTGGCACGGTCATGGTCACGGATAATCAGGTTAATATAGCCCTCTTCCTCCACGGCCTTGCAGTAGTTCACATGGTAGAAGCCCTCGTAGCCCTCAGTGTGGGCAGGAGTCTCCGCCGCAGGCAGCAGGGAGATAAAGTGGGATGCCATCAGCACCGCATTCTTCATAATGTTCTTGGCGCTGCCGGGATGGATGTTTCGACCGTGAATCTTCACGCCGGCGTTTGCGGCATTGAAGTTCTCATACTCCACCTCACCCAGCGTACCGCCGTCCACGGTGAAGGCATAATCCGCAGCAAAGCGCTTGAAGTCAAAATGGTCTGCGCCGCAGCCGATCTCCTCGTCGGGAGTGAAGGCCACTGCGATGGTGCCGTGGGCCACCTCGGGGTGAGCGAGCAGGTATTCCACCGTGGACACGATTTCTGCCACGCCGGCCTTATCATCCGCACCCAGCAGGGTGGTGCCGTCAGTGACGATGAGGTGCTTGCCCTCGTACCGAGCCAGAATGGGGAAATCCTTCCGGGTCATGACCACACCCTTCTCCGGGTTCAGGGTGATGTCGCCGCCCTCGTAGAGCACGGTGCGGGGATGGATATTCTCACCGGAGGCGTCGGGAGAGGTGTCCATGTGGGCAATCAGGCCGTAAACCGGCTTGTCCTCCATACCGGGAGTAGCAGGCAGATGGGCATAGACCCGGCCGTACTCATCCAGCATGGCGTCGCTGAGACCCAGCTGCTTCAGCTCCTCTACCAGCGCACGGGCCAGAGCCAGCTGACGGTCGGTGCTGGGGGCCGTGGTGGAATTCTCATTCGAAGTGGTGTGGAAACTGACATAATTCAAAAAACGATCAATCAAATTCATTTTATAAACCTTCTTTGCAAAAGTGGTTGACGAAACCAGAAGAAAAAGGTACACTGGTATCTGGATTTGTCCGTTTCATCATAACACAAAAACAGGGATTTTGTCATGTCTGCGGCAATATTTTTTCACTTTTCCACAGAGATGCGCTCCCTGCTTCGTTTTCCGGCCCATGTGCCGAACCGCCAATTCCATTGTGGGGCGGCAATTCCCCACACCATTACGACTACGATCAAAGGATGTGCTACCTGTCATGTCGAACCAAGAACTGGAATATCTTACGCTGCTATCGGAATCCTATCCCAATGTAGAGTCCTGTGTCCGTGCCATTGTCAACATGAGCTCCATTTTGAAGCTGCCCAAAGGCACGGAATACTTTTTCAGTGACATTCACGGCGAAAATGACGCCTTTATTCAGCTGCTCCGCTCCGCTTCCGGTGTGATTCGGGACAAAATCGACACCGTTTACTCCTTCCTGCTGCCGGAAAAGGAACGGGACGAGCTGGCGGACCTGATTGCCCACCCCTACACCATGCTGTCCCAGAAAAAGCAGGAGCTGGAGGACTACAACTCCTGGTCCGCACTGGTGATTCACCGTCTGATTCAGGTGGCTCGTGAAATCGCCTCCAAATACAGCCGGGACCGGGTGGTCAGCAGCATCAACCCCAAATTTGTCAACATCATTGAGGACCTCATCATCGAGGACCCCAGTGTATCCAACAAGAGCGGATACTACAAGGAACTGATTGACGCTTCCATCCGCTGCGGCATCGGCGATGACTTGATTTTCTCCATCTGCCGGATGCTCCAGCAGATTGCCGTGGATCATCTTCACATTCTGGGCGACCTCTTTGACCGTGGTCCCAGAGCCGACCTCATCATTGACGAGCTGATGCGTCATCGCAGCGTAGACTTTCAGTGGGGCAACCATGACATTGACTGGATCGGCGCCGTGGCCGGAAACCGGGTCTGTATGTTCTCCGTGCTGCGCATCGGCCTGAGCTACAACAACTTCGACTGTTTGGAGGATGGCTACGGCATCAACCTGCGCCCCTTGTCTGCCTTTGCCGCCACGGTCTACGCCGATGACCCCTGCAAGCCCTTCCTCCCCCATATGCACGACCTGAACCGCTATGATCCGGTGGATGTGGCGCTGGCCGCAAAGATGCACAAGGCCGCCGCCATCATCATGTTCAAGCTGGAGGGGCAGCTGCTCAAGCGCCACCCGGAATACCGCATGAACGACCGGCTGCTGCTGGACAAGCTGAATCTGGAGAAGAGCGTGGTCACCATTGACGGCACGGAATATCCCCTGACCGACACCTTCTTCCCCACCGTGGACCCGGCGGACCCTTATGCTCTCACCAAGGACGAGGAAGAAATCGCCGACGCCATCGCCGCCTCCTTCCTACACTGCGAGCGGCTGCACCGCCACATCGACTATCTGGTGGCCAACGGCAGTATGTACCGCTGCTACAACGGAAACCTGCTCTTCCACGGCTGCATTCCCATGAACGCCGACGGCAGCTTCTCCAAGCTGGAGGTTGACGGCAAAAAGTACTCCGGCCGGGCTCTGCTGGATGCGCTGGACCGTCGGGTGCGGCAGGCCTATTACAGCAAGACCACCGAAACCTCCGACTTCTTCTGGTACCTCTGGTGCGGCGCCAACTCCCCTCTGTTCGGCAAGGCCAGAGTCACCACCTTTGAGCGGTATTTCACCTCCGAGCCCAAACTCCGGGAGGAACCGAAAGACCCCTACTACAAGCTGATTGACGACCCTAAGGCAGTTGCCCACATTTTGGAGGAGTTTGATCTGGACCCCCAGCACAGCCATGTGGTCAACGGTCATATGCCGGTGAAGCAGGGCGAAAGCCCCATTAAGGCCGGCGGCAGACTGTTTGTCATCGACGGCGGCATTGCCAAGTCCTACCGCCCCACCACCGGCATTGCCGGCTACACGCTCATCTATAACTCCACTGTCATCAAGCTGGCCGAGCACCTGCCCATTATGGACGCTTCCGGCCGCCATGTGACCACCCAGACCAACACCCGGGTGGTGGAGCAGATGCCCCATCAAATCATGATGTCGGAAACCGACATCGGCGAGGAGTATCAGGATAAGATCAAAAAGCTGGGAAAACTGATTGATCTCTATCGCAACGGTACCCTTCGTCAGCGTTCTGACCGGAGATGACCCTCCGTTCACAAAAAGCACTTGCCTCCAACGAATTGAGAAGCAAAGAAGCAGAGATGTTCCATCTCTGCTTCTTTGCGTTATTCCGCCCAGCGCTGCTGGAGGGCATCCAGCCACTCCAGACAACGGAAGCGAATCACATATTCCGGCTGGGCGTCCTCCATCAGCTCCACATCCGTTTCTGAGATACCGCCGGACACCGCCACCTCCTGCCACTCGGAGGCCGGTGCCACGCACAGCCCGGGAAAGACCACACACCACCAATTATGACCTGCCCCTTCGCCCAGCACTACCCGAAGCGCCCGATACTCTCCGGCAGGAAGAGCAAAGCCGTCATAGTACTTGGTGGGAAAATGCACCTGCTCCAGAGAGGCTTTTACCGGATAGGAATACCCCTGCTCCCTCGTCACCTGTTCCCCGGCCTGCTCCAGTTCCTCCAAATGCGCCGCCAGCACCGTCTCCGCCTGTGCCGGAGTTTCCACCCCGGAAAGCCAACCCTCGGCACAATCCAGCACCGCATCCCGCACCTTCAGCTTCAGCGCCTGATCCTCTGCATCGTCGGAATTTGCCACCACGTGCAGCCGCAGCATACTCTCCGCCAGTCTCCGCTGCTGCGCCGTCATCAAGCCGATCCAAAGCATGGCGGCAGCCAAGGCAAGCAGGAAAATCACTTCCCACCATTTCAGTTGTGTTTGAGGGGATGTAAAAAAGAATTTGATGCGAGTAAGCATAAAAAACACCGTCCTTTGCAGTTGCTTTGTCTGCATTGTGGACGGTGTTTCTCTCATTTATACATTTTCGGTGAGATAGGTCTCCGGATAAACGGCAGCAAGGCTGTCGTACACCTGCCGCGCCTGTTCCCGGCTCTCAAAAATACCAAAGACGGTAGGCCCGGTGCCGGACATACAGGCGCCCAATGCGCCGCCATCCAGCATGGTGCTCTTGATCTCCTCTACCTCTTCCCGGCGGGGCTGGGGCAGCGCTGCCTCAAACACATTAAACATTCGATGGCAAATGCCGGCAAGATTGCCTTCCTCCAACGCCTGAAGCATTCCGGCAGTGTCCGGGCGCAGATGGAGCTTGGTATCGTCGATTTTCCGGAACAGCTCCGGGGTGGAGATGGGAAATCCGGGCTTACAGAGCAAAATAGTGCAGTCCGGCAGCGACGGCAGCTTGGTCAGCACCTCGCCCCGACCTTCCGCAAGGGCGGTACAGCCCAACACACAGTAGGGCACATCCGAACCAACCTCTTCGCCCATCTTTGCCAGTTCTTCCAGCGAAAATCCCGTTTCAAACAGCTGGTTAAGCCCCCGGAGCACAGCCGCTCCGTCGCTGCTGCCGCCGGCGGTTCCGGCACAAACGGGAATCTTTTTGGCAAGATCGATGTGAACGCCCTCCAGAGACACCCCGGAGTGCTTTGCAAATACCCGAGCCGCCACGGCAGCGATGTTTTTGTCCGTTCCGGGCAAAAAGCCCAGATCGGTGGAGAGGGTCAGCTCACTCCCCTCGCCTCTGGTGATGGTCACGGTATCCGCCAGAGTGACGGACTGCATCACCATGCTCAGGTCGTGGAAGCCGTCCTCCCGTTTTCCCAGCACATCCAAAGTCAGGTTGATTTTGGCATAGGCCGGCAATTTCACTTCATTCAATCTGTTTCCTCCTCAGCCTTTTGCGCTGATCACGCCACGGATGGCGGAAAGCAAATCCTCAAACCGCTCATAGGCCGGAACTTCCGGATGCTCGGCCTGAATTTTGGGGGTGCTGCGGAACAGGAACCCTGCCTTGCTGGCCTGAATCATGCCCAGATCATTATAGCTGTCACCGGAAGCGATGGTATCAAAGCCGATGGATTGCAAGCCCTTCACCGTGGTCAGCTTGGAATCGGACACACGCATTTGGTAGCCGGTAATCTCGCCCTGCTCCGACACCTGCAAGGTGTTGCAGAAAATCGTGGGCCAGCCCAGCTTTTCCATCAGCGGCTGAGCAAACTGCTCAAAGGTATCGCTCAGAATGATGACCTGACACTCCTTGCGGAGCTGGTCCAGAAACTCCTTGGCTCCGGGCAGAGGGTCCATGCCGGCAATCACCTGCTGGATCTCCCGGATGCCCAGCCCGTGCTGGCGCAGAATGTCCAGACGCTGGTTCATCAGTTTATCGTAGTCCGGCTCGTCCCGGGTGGTGCGGCGCAGTGCGTCGATGCCGGTGGCTTCCGCCACGGCAATCCAAATCTCTGGGACCAGAACGCCTTCCATATCAAGACAAGTAATCCACATGGGCTATGCCCTCCTCTTCCGTGACGCTGAACCTTGGCTCAGCGATGCTTAATAAAGTGTTCCATCCGCTCCAGTGCGGTAGCAAGGTTCCCCATCGACGCAGCATAGCAGGCACGGACAAAGCCCTCGCCGCCGGGGCCGAAGGCACTGCCGGGGATGACCGCCACATGCTCTGCCTCCAAGAACTTCATGCAGAAGGTGTCGCTGTCCATGCCGGTACTCTGGATGGAGGGGAACATATAAAAGGCTCCCTTGGGCTCAAAGCATTCCAGTCCGATGCTCCGCAGTCCGTCCAGCAGGAATCTGCGCCGTCCGTTATATTCTTCCCGCATGGCGGCAATGTCCTCATCGCCGTACTGCATGGCTTCGATGGCCGCATACTGGCTCATGGTAGGTGCGGACATAATGCCGTACTGATGGAGCTTAACGATCTGACCGATCAGCTCCCGAGGGCCGCAGATGTAGCCCATACGCCAGCCCGTCATGGAGTAGGCTTTCGAGAAGCCGTTGACCAGAATGGTGCGCTCATACATGCCGGGAATCTGGGCAATCGAAACATGCTGATCCTCCCCGTAGGTCAGCTCCGCATAGATTTCATCGGAAATCACCAGAATATTGGTGCCCTCCAGTACCTCGGCAATGGCCTCCAGATCCTTCCGGGTCATGATGCCGCCGGTGGGGTTGCAGGGATAGGGCAGCACCAGTGCCTTGGTACGGGGCGTGATGGCCGCCTTCAACGCTTCCGGCGTCAGACGGAATTCGTCCTCCACCTTGGTTTCCACATACACGGGCTTGCCCAGACTCATGGCCGTCAGCGGTCCGTAGCACACAAAAGAGGGCGTGGGGATAATCACTTCGTCTCCCGGCTCGATGCAGCAGCGCAGGGCCAGATCAAGACCTTCACTGCCGCCCACGGTGACAATAATCTGTCCGTTGGGGTCATAAGTGAGCTGGAAATGACGGCTCAGGTACAGAGCGATCTGGCGGCGCAGCTCGGACAGGCCGGCGTTGGGGGTGTACTTGGTGCGCCCCTTCTCCAGACTGCGAATGCCTGCATTGCGGATATGCCAGGGCGTCACAAAGTCCGGCTCACCGATGCCCAGCGAAATGGCATCCGGCATATCCTCCAAAATATCAAAAAACTTTCGTATTCCAGAGGGAGCCACCGCCTGAATCCGCTGATTCAACACGCTGGAATAATCGATCATACGAAACAGAACCCCTCTTCCTTCTCCCGCATGGGATTCATGATCAGGTGATTTTCTTTGTACTTTTTCAGGATGAAGTGGGTGGCGGTGGACTTCACAGCCTCAACGGTGGACAGCTTCTGGGAAACGAAGCTGGCTACCTCCTGCAGCGTACGACCGGAGAGAATCACCGTCATATCGAAGTCGCCGCTCATCAGATAGCAGCTCTCCACCTCTTCATACTGGAAGATGCGCTCGGCCACCCGGTCAAAGCCGTCGCCCAGCTGGGGCTCCACCTTGACCTCAATCAGAGCGGTGACACCCTCACGGTTGGTCTTGTCCCAATTGACCACGGCCTTGTAGCCCATGATGACGCCTTCTTCTTCCAGACGCTTCAGCTCGGCCTCGACCTTCTCCTCCGAAGTGCCGATCATGGCCGCCAGCTGCTTATTATTCAGCGTGCAGTCGGCTTCTATCAAACGAAGTAACTGTTCCATCGTTTTTCCTCCTTAATTCATGCCTCTTTTCCGATTCCAACCGGTAAAGGGCCAGATAAAGGTATTATATTTCTTTATGGTTGAAAATGCAATCTCTGTTTCCGACGCCCGTCCGAATTTCCACCTTGCGTCACATCGGAAAACAGAGCAGCCATACCTTTGGCTGCTCTGTTTCAGTGCTCACTCACTGCTGGCTGTACCGGGACAGGAACTGGCGGGTACGCTCCTCCTTGGGGTGATTGATGATCTCATCCGGCGTACCCTGCTCCACGACAGAGCCGTTATCCATGAAAATCACCTGATCTGCCACATCCCGGGCAAAGGCCATCTCATGAGTCACAATCACCATGGTAGTCTTCTGGTCGGCCAGATCACGGATCACCTTCAGCACTTCTCCGGTCAACTCCGGGTCCAGTGCCGAGGTGGGTTCGTCAAAGCACAGGATATCCGGCTTCATGGCCAGCGCACGGGCAATGGCCACACGCTGCTGCTGTCCGCCGGACAGCTGGTGCGGGTAAAAGTCCAGCTTATCCCCAAGCCCCACCTTTTCCAGATCGCTTATGGCCTCCTGTTTCAGCTGCTCCAAGATTGCCTTCTTGTTCTGCTTATAGTCTGGCTGCTTTTTCGCCTGAAGCTGAGGAGCCAGCATCACATTCTGCAGCGCAGTGTACTGAGGGAACAGGTTGAAGGACTGGAACACAAAGCCGAAGTGGAGCCGCTTTTCCCGCAGCTCGTTGTCCTTCTGGGCCAGCAGGTTTTTGGCGTCGAACAGCAGCTCGCCGTCCACGCTGACTGTGCCCTCGGTGGCACGCTCCAGCAGATTGATGCACCGCAGCAGGGTGGTCTTTCCGCTGCCGGAAGAACCGATGATCGCCAACACATTGCCCCGCTCCAGAGAAAAATCAATTCCCTTCAGCACTTCCACATCACCGAAGGTCTTTCGGATTCCCTTTACTTCCAAAATCGCCATATCTGCTCCTCCTCAACCCTTAAAATAGCTCATTTTCTTCTCCAAATAGTTGAAGAACAGCGTCAGAAGTCCGTTAAATACCAGATAGAACACGCCGGTATAGAACAGCGGCCAAATCAAGCCGTCATTCTGCATGAATCGCTCGCCGCAGCGAATCAGCTCGCTGATGGCGATGACTCTCGCCAGAGAAGTGTCCTTCACCAAGGTGATGACCTCGTTGGACATAGGAGGCATGATGCGCTTAACCATCTGGAGCAGGGTGATCTTGAAGAAAATCTGAGAGCGGCTCATGCCCAGCACCTCACCGGCCTCACGCTGTCCCTCCGGAACGCCCTCGATGCCGCCCCGGAAAATGACCGCAAAGTAGCAGGCGTAGTTGATGACGAAGGCCAGCACACAGGGAACCATGCGGTTGCCGCCCCAGATGTTGTTGTCCAGAATCAAGCCGGGGCCATAGTAGACGACAAACAGCTGCAGCATCAAGGGCGTGCCGCGCATCACCCACACCAGCAGGTTGAACAGAGCGCTCACCGGACGGAACTTCGCCAGCGCAGGTGCCTGCTTGCAGCGCTTGAACGGCGCCCATTTATTCATGATGCAGAAGGCAAACACAAGGCCCAGAGGCAGTGAAAACACCAGTGTGAGAGCAAACAGCTCCAGTGCAGTGCCAAAGCCCTCCAGCAGTGACATGGTTACGGTCCAAAACATAGGGTCATTCTCCTTCGATTCCAGTTTCCGATTCCATTCCAAAGGCAGAGAGTGGTTTCCTCTCTGCCTTGGTCTTTGTCAATTAAAGGCCGGGCTCTACGACCACCTGCGCGTTGCGGCAATAAGGGCCGGTGCAGTTGGCGCCGTTGAGCACTTCGTCCGTCAGGGTCATGCCGTTCCACAGCACATCCACCGACTTGGAATCCAGCTCCATCAATTTGTTGTCCCATTCGATTTCCACAAATTCGATCTTGACTCCCAGCTTCTCTGCCACAAGGCGAGCCATATCGGCATCAAAGCCGACCCATTCTCCGTTTTCATCGCGGTAGTCCAGAGGGGCAAACTCGGTCGTACCCACCAGAAGGGTGCCCTTCTCCTGAATGTAGCGGACATCGCTGGTTTCGGCGGTATCGCCGGAAGCTTTGAAGTCCTCGGCCGCTTCCTGCTCCACCAGAGCCGCCTGCACACCGTACTTTTCAGCAATTTCCTTCATGGTGCCGTCGGCATACAGCTCCGCCAGCACACCGGTAATGAATGCCGTCAAATCGGAACCCTTGCGGCAGCCGATGGCGTAATCCTCTTCCGTCAGTTCCTCGCCCAGCACCAGATCCGGGTAACTGGTTCCTTCACCGATCATGGCACTTGCCATCAGCAGGTCAATGACCGCCTTGTCGGAAGTGCCGGAGCTGACCTCCATCAGTGCCGCGGCCTGATTGCCTACCGCATTGACTTCCCAGCCCTGCTCCAACGCCGCCGCTTCGCCGGCTGAGCCGGATTCCACCGCATAGATCAGTTCACTTCCGCCCTTGCCCCCGCAGGAGACAAGCGCCATTGCCATCATCAGCACCAGAGCCATTGCGGCCACTCGTTTCATCCAATTCATTTTATTTCCCTCCTACGGTTTTGCTTTTGTGTGCTATCATATTAGCATACTAAAGCACTAATGTAAAGAGAAATCTGAAAAATTTCTTTCTGCCGGCTGTTTTCTCCCGACGACGCTCCCTTTTTTATCCGATTTTTGCATACCGCACTCTTTCTTCATTCATAACCGAGCGAATTCTTAAAATTTTCGCCTTTTATTGCTGGGAAATGAAATTTCTATTGATTTTTCTTTCATTCTAGTCTATACTTTATTACATTGAATCCTACGATAGCAGCCTCGAAGCGGCTGTTTTCCATGTCGTCTCCCTCTGGCGGCGGCGCCGATCAATTTCTGGAAAGGAAGATTTGTTTATGGCTATCCGCAACGCATACCTGAATGGTATCTATGAAGATCTGCTGGGCCGCTATGCCGAGCAGCATGAATTTTTGGAGGCAGTGCACGAGGTGCTGGAAACTCTGGTTCCCGTGGTGGAGAGCGATCCCCGCTATGAGCAGCAGAACATCATTGGCCGCATGGTGGAGCCGGAGCGCATCATTACATTCCGCGTGTCTTGGGTGGACGATGCCGGCAAGGTGCAGGTCAACCGTGGCTATCGTGTCCAGTTCAACTCTGCCATCGGCCCCTACAAGGGCGGCATCCGCTTCCGTGACAATGTGAACCTGTCCATCATCAAGTTCCTTGGCTTTGAGCAGGTGTTCAAGAACGCCCTCACCACTCTGCCCATGGGCGGCGGCAAGGGCGGCTCCGACTTTGACCCCAAGGGCAAGAGCGACGGAGAGATCATGCGCTTCTGCCAGAGCTTCATGACTGAGCTTTCCAAGTACATCGGTGAGGACACTGACGTGCCCGCCGGCGACATCGGCGTGGGCGCCCGTGAGATCGGCTATATGTTCGGTCAGTACAAGCGCCTGACCAACACTTGGACCGGTGTTCTGACCGGCAAGGGTCTGAGCTACGGCGGCTCTCTGGCCCGTAAGGAGGCCACCGGCTTCGGTCTGTGCTACTTCGCTGACGCTCAGCTCAAGGACAACGGCATGAGCTTTGAGGGCAAGCGTGTGGTGATTTCCGGCTCCGGCAATGTGGCCATCTACGCCAACCAGAAGGCTTCCACTCTGGGCGGCAAGGTCATCGCCATGAGCGACTCCAACGGCTACATCGTGGACGAGAACGGCATCGACTATCAGGTCATCCGTGAGATCAAGGAAGTCAAGCGTGCCCGTATCAGCACCTATGTGGACTATGTTCCCTCCGCTAAGTATGTGGAAGGCTGCTCCGGCATTTGGACGGTCCCCTGCGACATCGCCCTGCCCTGCGCCACTCAGAACGAGCTGAATGTGGACAACGCCAAGTCTCTGATTGCCAACGGCTGCCAGGGTGTGTTTGAGGGTGCCAATATGCCCTGCACTCCCGACGCCATCGCCGCCATCAAGGGTGCCGGCCTGCTGTACAGCCCCGGCAAGGCTTCCAACGCCGGCGGTGTTGCCACCTCCGGTCTGGAGATGAGCCAGAACGCCGGTCACATCAGCTGGACCTTTGAAGAAGTGGACAACAAGCTGAAGGGCATCATGGAAACCATCTACGCTGCCTGCGCCAGCGCTGCCGAGCAGTTCGGCATGAAGGGCGACATTCAGGCCGGTGCCAACATCGCCGGTTTCCTGAAGGTGGCCGACGCTATGCTGGCCCAGGGCGTCTGCTACTAAGCAAACTTCTATTATAATCAACAAAGGAGTGTATCGAGTTTCCTCGATACACTCCTTTTCTTCTGCTCATGGGGGCAGTTTCTTCCCCTTCTTAATTCAGGTTTTGTGCCGTTTTGTTCCGAACAGCCGCCAATCCCCCGGGCTGCAAACATAGTACAGAATGGTTCCATTCTGATACCGGTTTTCCCAAGAACAAAAAAGCAGCGGACATTTGAGCGTCCGCTGCTTTTCAGTATCACAATATAAATCTTATTCCTTACCGGTCCAGCAATAGGTGCAGACCTTATCCCGGTCGATGCCGATGGCCTCCAGAACACCGTCCAAGGACTGGTAGCCCAGAGAGTCGAAGCCCAGCTTCTCGCAGATGGTCTTCAGCATGCACTGACCGCGCTCCGTTCCGGCATCCGCATATTCGTCGATATGCTTCTGACCCTCATCGCCCTCGATTTCCTGAATCGTGCGGCGTGCCAGCAAATCCAGATCGGAATTGCTGCGGGAGAAGTTCAGATACTTGCAATTATACATGATGGGCGGGCAGGCAGAGCGCATATGCACTTCCTCTGCACCGCTTTCGTAAAGGAATTCCACGGTCTCTCGCAGCTGAGTGCCTCGGACGATGGAATCATCCACAAAGAGCAACTTCTTGCCCTCGATCAACTCAGGGACAGGAATCTGCTTCATCTTGGCCACCTGATTGCGCACATCCTGATTGGCAGGCATGAAGGAACGGGGCCAAGTGGGGGTATACTTCACGAAGGGACGGGCAAAAGGCTTTCCGCTGCGGTTGGCGAAGCCAATGGCATGAGGCACACCGGAATCCGGCACGCCGGCCACAAAGTCCACCTTGGGCAGCTTGCCCTTAATGACCTCGTCACGGGCCATGATCTCACCGTTGCGGTAGCGCATGACCTCCACATTCTGTCCTTCGTAGTTGGAGTTGGGATAGCCGTAATAGGTCCAGAGGAAGCCGCAGATGCGCATCTTCTCTCTGGCCGGGGCCAGCACCTCAAGACTATCGGGCGTGATCCGCACGATCTCGCTGGGGCCCAGCTCGTACTCCGTATGATAGCCCAGCTTCTGATAGGCAAAGGACTCGAAGGACACGCAATGGCCCTTTTCGTTCTTACCAATGAGCATGGGCAGACGACCCAGACGGTCACGGGCCGCGATCAGGCCATCTGCAGACAGCAGCAAAATCGTCGCAGAACCCTGAATCAGGTCCTGCGCATGGAGAATGCCCGACACCACATCGTTCTTCTGGTTGATGAGGGCAGCGACCAGCTCGGTGGAGTTGATCTTACCGGAGCTCATAGCCATGAACTGATGTCCGTGGTCGGAGAAATATTCCTTCACCAGCTCCTCGGCATTGTTGATGATGCCGACGGTGGTGATGGCGTACAGGCCAAGATGAGAGCGGACCAGCAGGGGCTGAGGATCAGTATCGCTGATACAGCCGATGCCGCTGCAGCCATGGAACTTCGCCAAGTCGTTCTCGAACTTGGTCCGGAAGGGCGTATTTTCGATGTTATGGATCTGGCGCTGAAAACCGCCGCCCTCTTCATCGTAAATCACCATACCACCCCGGCGAGTGCCGAGGTGGGAATGATAGTCAACGCCAAAAAACAGATCCAACACACAGTCTTCTTTCGAGACTGTTCCAAAGAATCCGCCCATTATGCAAAGAACAGCTTGGACAGGGTCATGGGATCGACATACTCGCCGTCCTTATAGACGCGCATATTGCCGGAAGCGACCTCGTCGATCAGCATAACGCTGCCATCGGTGTCATAGCCAAACTCGAACTTAATGTCATAGAGATCCATGCCGCGCTCAGCCATCTCGTCAGCCACGATCTTGGTGATCTTCTGAGTCATAGCCTTGATGTCCTCATACTGAGCATCGGTCATAATGCCCAGAGCAACCAGACCGTCCTTGGTGACCAGAGGATCGCCCAGCTCGTCGTTCTTGAAGGTAGCCTCAACATAGTAAGGCAGATCAGCGCCCTCGGCGATATACTGACCATAGCGGCGGCGGAAGGAGCCCACGGCCTTGCGGCGGCAGATGATCTCCAGACCATCACCGAACACCTTAGCAGGACGGACTTCCATGGTGGTGTCCTCCAGGTTGGCGCTGATGAAGTGAGTCTTGATACCAGCGGCATTGATCTTTTCGAAGAAGTAGATGGACATGCGCAGGTTCACATCACCCACACCGTCAATGGTCAGGCCAACTGCGTTCTCGCCGGGATCGAACACGCCGTCTTTACCGGTGCAGTCATCCTTGAACTTCAGCAGGCAGTTTCCATTTTCCAGAGTATAGACATTCTTGGTTTTGCCAGTGTAAATGAGGGTCTTTTCCATGTTACATTCCTCCTGATTTCACTTCATCACTGAGTTTTGTTTCTTTTTATAGTTTCTTGCGCATCACGGTATGCCGGAATACGCCGTCTACAAAATGTTCCCGAGAGCAAATCACCGGATTGCCCTCTACATCGTAGTCCACCTCATCCATGCAGAGAATGGGGGTTCCTTTGGGAACCTGCATAATCTGTCCCAAACTTTCATCCGCAACCATAGCACGAATATCCGTCAGATCCATAAAGGGGACTGCATCACAGTACTTTTGCAGGAAAAAGAAGATCGGTTTTTCTAGGTCTTCCTCCAGATACTGCTTCTTGATAATGGACATCGCCATCACATCAACACAGTAAATGGCAGGCTTATCGTCCGCCGTGCAGAGCCGCTCCACCCGAAGCACAGGGGTATTCTCTTCCAGATTGAGCTGCTTGGCTTCGGTCGCCGTGGCCGTTCCTTCCGAAGAACGGACATACGCCGTACCCGGCTCATAGCCATTGTGACGAATCATATCCATGAATTCACACTCAATGTCCATACGATTGGCGACATTCAAAACATGGTGGTTGATAATCGTTCCAACACCGTGGCGGCGAGTGATAAAGCCTTCTCGCTCCAGCCCGGCCAGAACATCACGCAGCTGCGTTCGGCTGATGCCCAGCTGCTCCGCCAACACCTTCTCCGGTGGAAGCCGCTCCGAACGGGCATATTCGCCCTGCTTCATCGCATTGACCAGCCAAGCCCGAATTGTCTTCGGTTGTACTGCCCGTTCCATCATTTTAATCTCCTTTTTCCACATTGAAAGGTACTACCTTTTGACAAAACCATTTTAACGGATTTTTTCTTTCTCTGCAACCATAAGTTTTCGCAGGATAATACAAAGCTTTTCGCTCTAATACGGCAGAATATTGACAAAAATCCCAAAACGCACAATACAACAGGAAATTTCATTCCCTTACACTCCGCCATACCCCGACTGCATTGAATTTTACCAGTCCCTCCTCTATAATGTCAACAAACGGCATCAGCAGAGAAAGGAGGACCCGGAATGAACTCATATAACCGCACCGCTCACCATCGCTGCGCACTCATTCTGGCTGGGGGACACTCTCAGCGAATGGGAGTGGACAAAGCCCGGCTTTCCTTTCAGGGCACTTCCCTTCTGGAACGAGCCGTCGCCTTTTGGCGCTGTTGCGATATGGAGCAGATCTATGTCTCCCTCGCTCCCGGTTCTGACCTTCCCCTCCCATCAGATGTCACTCCAATTTATGATGTAATTCCCGACCGTGGGCCTCTGGGCGGACTGTACAGTGCCTTCCGCACCACCGACGCTCCCCTGCTTTGGATCAGCGGCGTGGATATGCCCTTTCTCTCCAAGGACGCCGTCCTGCCGGAACCTCAGAGGGATGCTGTGGTGTATCGCATGGACGGTAACCCTCAGCCGCTGTTCGGCGTCTACCGCCGCAGCATCTTGCCGCAGGTGGAACATATGCTCCAACAGGGCGACTGCCGCATGACAGGTCTGCTCCAACAGGTGGACACCGAGTGGGTGGATGCACCCAACTCCTTCGCCCCGGTCTTTTTAAATTGGAACGCCCCGGAGGATATGCTCCGAAGCCTCGCCGGTTCGCCTCCGATGATTTCCGTGGCCGGTTGGTCCGGCACCGGGAAAACCACCTTTCTGGAACAGCTTATTCCGGCGCTCAAGCAGCGTGGTCTCCGGGTTGCGGTGGTAAAACACAGCCACCACCCGGCTCAGCCAGAGCGTCCGGATAAGGACACCGCCCGACTCCGTCGATCCGGCGCGGATGCGGTGCTGTTCTGGAATGGTCTCTTTCAGCCCAAAGCCATCCGTACTCAGCTGCCCGACACAGATCTTATTTTAGTGGAAGGCTTCAAATCGGAACCCATCCCCAAGCTGGCGCTGCACCGAATGGGAACGCCGGTCTATTCGCCGGAGGATACCACGGTGATTGCACATATTACCGACAAGCCGCTGGTCACATCCCGTCCCCAACTGGGCTGGAATCAGTCCGATCTATGTGCAGAGCAGCTCTGCTGCCTGTTTCAGCTCAAAAAGCAGTGCAAAGCTTAAATGCTTTGCACTGCTTTATTTTTCAGCTTTTTTGACAATCTCAAACGAATCTCCTGCCTGAACCCAGCCCTCTTGCAGCACGCGGAGGAAAATGCCCTCCCGGGGCATGACGCAGTCCCCGACCTGCTGCCGAATGGCGCAGTCAGCATGACACTCCTTGCCGATCTGGGTCACTTCTCCCAGTGCGCTGCCCAGTCGAAGAAGGGTACCCACCGGGAGATTTTTCAAGTCCATGCCCCGGGTGAGGATATTCTCCGCAAAGTCACCGGGATGCAGAACAAGATCCACCCGGCTCTGCATCTGCTCCACGCTTTCTGCCGCCAGCAGGCTCACCTGTCGATGCCAGTTTCCGGCGTGGGCATCCCCCTCGATGCCGTGACCGGGAATCAAATGAATCCGCTTCACCGGGTGCTTTGGGGTACCACGCACCTCACTGATGCAGACCGCCAACACCTCACCCATGCTGCACTTCTCCACAATTTCCGCCTCGGCCCTGCAGTACATCCAGTCCATGCCCCAGTGCAGGCAGCACCGCCGCCAGATTTTCCACCGCCGCCTTGGGACTACCCGGCAAATTGATAATCAATGTGGTTCCTCTGATGCCTGCCACCCCCCGGGACAGACAGGCTCTGGGGGTGATTTGAAGGCTGGCATAACGCATCGCCTCCGGAATGCCGGGGACTTCCCGATCCAACACCGCAAGCGTGGCTTCCGGCGTCACATCTCGCAAGGAAAGGCCTGTGCCGCCTGTGGTGACCAGCAAATCCACTTTACAGTTATCACAGCCATCCACCAGTGCTTTGGCAATCAATTCCTGCTCATCCGGCACGATTGCGGTATGGAAAACCTGATAGCCATGCTCCTCCAGCAGCTTTACCACCGCCGGTCCGGCGGTATCCGGGCGCAGCCCTGCGCTGCCCTGATCGCTCACGGTGAGCACCATCGCCTGATAGCTCATGCTTCCTCCGCCTTTCTCTCGTAGGTTCCGGACGCTCCGCCGGATTTGTGCAGCAGGCGGATGCGATCAATCACCATATCTCTTTGCACCGCCTTACACATGTCATACACGGTCAGCGCCGCCGCACTGACGGCGGTGAGGGCTTCCATTTCCACCCCGGTCTGTCCCGTACAGGACACAGTGGCTTGAATTTCCACCCGGCAGGGGGCTTCCTCCAGTCGAAGCTCTACCTGCACCCCGGAAATCAAAATGGGATGGCACATGGGAATCAGCTCCGGCGTGCGCTTGGCGCCCATGATGCCGGCAATCTGCGCCACCGTCAGCACATCCCCTTTTTTACAGCCGCCGCTGCGAATCAGTCGGTAGGTTTCCTCGTTGATCCGCACCTCGCCGGCCGCGACTGCCTCCCGGCGTGTCTCCGCTTTGGGCGAAACATCCACCATTCGGGCATTTCCATGCCCGTCAAAATGGGTAAAGTCCTTCATTTTCTCATCCTCCGATGCGGTACATAGGCCTTCCTCCGGCAGAAGCCTGTCCCGGTTGAAACTCTGGACGGCGATCCGGTTTTTCGCCTATGGCGTCCCTTAATTTTCTCTGTAACGCTTCTCCTGCAATCCCACGCAAGGAAATTTCCTTGTCGGAGTGCAAGCAGGGCTTCAGCGTTCCCTGTGCCGTCAGGCGCAGTCGATTGCAGTCACAGCAGAAGTCACAGCTGACAGGAGAGATCAATCCCACCCGTCCTACGCTCTCCGGCAGGCGGTACAACCGTGCCACGCCCTCGGTCTGCCCCATACGTTCCAGCTCCGGCACACGGCGCAGCACCTCCTCGCAGGGCAGATAGGCGTTTGCACCAAGCTCCGCACCCGGCCCTACGGGCATCAACTCAATAAACCGCACTTCCAGCGGCTGTTCTCGGGTCAACTGCACAAAGTCCTCGATTTCATCTTCATTGAAGCCGCCCATCAGCACTACATTCAACTTGACGGGAAATCCCACCGCTTGAGCGGCTTGTATCCCCCGCAGCACCGGAGCAAGCTGGCCTCCACGGGTCATCTCCCGGTATCGGTCTGCGTGGAGGGTGTCCAGACTGATGTTCAGTCGGTCGACTCCGGCTTTTTTCAGTTCTGCGGCATATCGTTCCAGCAACTGTCCGTTGGTGGTGAGGGCCAGTTCCTCAATTCCGGGAATCTGCCGCAAGTGGGCACACAAGGTGCAGATTCCCTCTCGCACCAGCGGTTCTCCCCCGGTAATGCGCAATTTCCGCACCCTAAGGGCTGCCGCCGCTTCGGCAATCTTCACGATTTCCGTAAAGGACAACACATCCTCTGCCGGTTCTTGCTGTCCCGTGGGCATACAATAGCGGCAAGCCAGATTGCACCGGTCGGTCACCGAAATGCGGAGATAGTCAATTTCTCTTCCGTACAAATCTTGCATGGTCCTTATCCTTCCAGCGCAAGTACAGGAATGGAATCGCCTTTTTGCATCGGTCCGGCATTCGCCGGAAGGATTGCCATGCCGTTGCTGCCGGACAGGGCATGAATGGCTCCATTTCCCTGCTGCCGGGCCGGAGTAAACCAGAGCCGTCCCTCCTCGGTCCACAGCCGTCCCCGGAGCAAACGCTCCACCGGGCGTACCTTCGGATGGTCTTCGGACAGGCAGGCGGTCACCTCCTGCCACCCGGGTTGGGGATGTCCCTGCATTTTTCGCAGCACCGGGGCAACGACCGCATAAAAGCAGGTCATCGCCGACGCAGGGTTTCCTGAGAGACAAGTGACAAGGTTTTCTCCTTTGCAGGCAAAGCAGCTTTTTCCACCGGGCCGCAGGGCCAAATCTCCGCCCAACAAGGTGCAGCCAGCCGCCAACACGCCCGCCGGAGTGCGATCATAGTCCCCCACCGACACACCGCCGGTGGTCAGCACCAGATCACACCGCTGCAATCCCTCCGACACCGCCCGGGCAATCGCTTCCACATCATCCCCGGGAGAGCCGAGGTACTCCGGCTCACATCCCAGCAAATGTACCGCCGCCTCAAAGGCGGCTCGGTTCGCATTTGGAATTTTTCCAAATGCGGGTGCGGCGTCACCCTCCAGCAGCTCGCCGCCAATGGTGAGGATTCCTACCTTCGGAGCAGGATGCACCCAAACCTGAGCAATGCCCTGCGCTGCTAAACCGCCGCTCAAGCCAGCGTCTACCAGCTGTCCCGGCTCAGCCAGCACGGTTCCCTCTGACACATCCTCTCCCCGACAGATGACATTCTCCCCGGGGCGATAGGGTCGGTGCAGAGTGACCTGCGTTTCCGTAAAGGTGGTCTCTTCAAATTTGGTGATGCAATCTGCCCCCGGCGGAAGAGGGGCTCCGGTCAATACTTTGACCGCACTTCCTCGCTGCACCGTCTTTGTGGGACAGTGACCGGCTGGGATTTCCTCCAACACCGACAGCGTGACCGGCAACTCTTCTTTGGTGTCTGCGGCGCAGAAAGCATAGCCGTCATAAGGACTGCGATCAAAGGCAGGCACATCCCACCGGGCGGTAACCGCCCGGGACAGGCGCTTTCCCACCGCCTGATTCAGCGGAACCAGCTGCTCCGGCAGCGGAGTTACCCGTTCCAATAGCCGATCCCGCATCTGCTTCCAGCTCAACTGCTCCTTCACCGCATATCCCTCCATGTTCCGCTGACAAGCGGTCCTTTTTCCCTGCTATTGCAATCTGTGAACAGGATTTTCCCTTCACAGAAAATTTGGCTTGTTTTTATCTTTTCACCGATTACAAGTGATGTTTCCTCTGTAAGGTTCGGCAACACACCCTCAATCGACTTTTATTTTACCGTGCTTTTCTCCTCCCGTCAACACTGCGGCACTGCCCAGCAGCGTAAAAAGCGCCCCTCCGTGCATAGCACAGAGGGGCGCTTTCGTAAGCTGGATCAGACCAATGCCGAGCGGGTATTCGCTCGCTTTTGCAGAATCTTTTTGTTCTTAGTCAGGAACATATATACGCAGGCAGCAGGCCCGATGATGTCGGCGATGGCTTCGCTGAAGAAAATGGTGGATGCACCGAAGAACTGGGGCAAAATCACCATGGACAGGAAGTAAACCAACTTTCTGCCCAAAGACAGCGGTAGCGAAATCTGCACCTGTCCCAGCGCAGTGAACCCGTCCACCATGGCGTACTGAATCGCCATGGGTACCACCGCCAGCGTGACAATGCGGATTCCTCGGCAGGCCTGAATCTTCATATCCGGGTCAAAGGTAAAGAGCGTGGTGAATGCCGGACCGGCTACACGGGCCAGCACAAACATGATGGCGCCATAGCCCATACAAAGAGCCAGAATATACTTCTGAGCCGCCAGCACACGGTCCGCACGGCGTGCGCCGAAGTTATAGCTGAGGATGCCCTGAGTGCCTCCGCTGATGCCGCTCATGGGCATGGTCACCACCAGCATAAAGCTCTGGACAATGGTATTGCAGGAAACCAATGCGTCACCCTCCGCTCCGCCGTAGTATTGGAGCAGACCGTTCATGGCGATGATTACCACGCTGTCCAGACCCACAATGGCAAAGGGGGTAAGGCCCATCTTCAAAATCTTCCGCATCAGCTCCAAGCTGTACGAACCAAAGGTCAGGGACACCTGTGCCTTTCTCAGCAAAAAGTGAATGACAAACACGGCGCTGCAGGCCTGACTGATGATGGTAGCCATTGCCGCACCCCGGACCCCCATGTGGAACACAAAGATAAACAACGGGTCCAGCGCAATGTTCATCACAGCGCCCAAAATGACGGAGCACATACCCGTCTTGGCATAGCCCTGAGCGATGATGAACTGGTTCATGCCCGTAGACAGCAAAGCGAAAATCGAACCGCTGACATAAATCCTGAAGTAGGGTTCCGCATAGGCATAGGTGATATCGCTGGCGCCGAAGAGGTGGAGCAGCGGTTCACGCAGCAAAATGAAGATACCGCCCACTGCAACCGCCATGGCACAGAGCATCACGAAGCAATTTGCCACAATACGGGACGCCCGCTCCTGCTTGCCCTCGCCCATGGTAATACCCATCAGCGGCGTACCGCCGATGCCAACCCAGAAGGCAAAGGCTCCGATCAGGGTCAGCGCCGGTCCACAGACACCCACTCCAGCCAGCGCAGTTGTGCCGACCTCCGGGATATTGCCCACGAAAATACGGTCCACAATACTGTAAAACACGCTGACAAACTGGGCCAGCATACTTGGAATCGCAATCCGAAGCACCAGACTGGAAACCTTGTCTCGGCCCAGATCATTTTCTACTTTCATGCCAACACTTTCTTTCTCTCATCCGAAACCACGCAATGAACCCCTGCCACAGGGCAGGGGCTTCGGCTCTTTTTTCTCACTTAGCACAGCCTATTGTAACACAATTTTCGGGAATGTAAATGTATTTTTCTCACTTTTTCATAGTATTTATTCCTTACTTTCCTGTTCCGGCATTTCCGACAAAAAGAGGTCGTTTCTCGTTTGTAATATTGGTTTCAAATTGTTTACATCACTTAATTATTGCTTAATTTTTGTAAATATGCTACTTTTCATCCCATTTATCCCGTATAATGGGCTCACATACAATACGATTGGAGGACCCGATTATGAAAAAACGAATTCTCCCCCTTGTGATGGCACTATCCATGCTGTTCGTCCTCTGCTCCTGCGGCAAGACCGACACCGGTGTCAGCGTACAGCGTGTGGATCGCCTGACCGCAGCAGGGCAGGCCGGTGACCGCTTCGCCGGCATGGTGGTCAGTGAACATGTGGAGCAGATTCACAAGGACAGCAATAAAACCGTGATGGAACTGTATGTCACGGAGGGACAGACCGTAGCCGCCGGAGATAAGCTTTTTTCTTATGACTCCGCCGCTTTGGAGCTGGAGGTGGAAAAGCAGCAGCTGGAGCTGGAAAAGCTCAAGCAGGAAAAATCTTCTCTGGTGGATCAGATTGCCGATCTGCAGAAGCAGCTCAGCGCCGCCCCTGACTCTGCCACCCGTGCCCGTCTGACTCTGGAAGTCAACACGCTGAAAACCAATCAGATGGAGAACGACTACCAGCTGGCCGCCAAGGAGAAGGAGCTGGAAACCCTCAAAGAAACCGCAGCCAACTCCGACATTCTCTCCCCCATTGACGGCACCATCCGCCAGATCAACGAGAACAGCGACGCTGGTGCTTACATCACCATTCAGCAGAGCGGCGCCTTTAAGGTCAAGGGCAGCATCAACGAGATGAGCTTGGGCAGCAAGCTCTCCGCCGGTGCTCGTGTCCGTGTGGTGTCCCGGATTGACTCCAACCAGACTTGGATGGGCACGGTCACCTCGGTGGATATGAAGTCCAACACCCAGTCCGAGCAGAACAATATGGGCTCCGACTCCGGTTCCGATGCCGCAGCCATGACCACGTCCTCCTCCTATCCCTTCTATGTGGAGTTGGATGACACCGAAGGTCTGCTGCTGGGGCAGCATGTCTACATGGAAGTGGTCCCCGAGGGAACTCAGCCCGGCGTGTGGCTGCCCTCCAACTATCTCACCGAACTGAGTGAGGAAAGCGCCGCCGCTAAGGTGTGGGCCGACAACGGCAAGGGCAAGCTGGAGCAGCGTGCGGTTACGCTGGGCACCTTGGACGAAATGACCGGCTGCTACGAGATCCTCTCCGGTCTTGCCATGGAGGACTATGTCGCCGATCCTGCCGCCACCGGATGCCAGTCCGGCGCCCCGGTGATTTACCGCAACGATTCCGACTTCGGCGGCGATCCCGCTCTGACGGAGGACGATTTGTCCGATGCGGACTTTGCCGAAGAGGAGGACTTCTCCGAGGACGATTCTCTCCCCGCAGACACGCTCCCCGAGGGTGAGGATGCCGTGGACGCAGCTTCCTCTGCATCCAGTTTGGGAGGCTGACTATGATCCTGGAACTGAATCATGTCTATAAAGACTACATCCGCGGCAAAAATCAGGTTTCTGTGCTGAAGGACATTTGCATGGAAGTGGAGCAGGGTGACTACATCGCCATCATGGGTCCCTCCGGTTCCGGCAAGACCACCCTCATGAATCTGATTGGCTGTCTGGATGTGCCTACCAAGGGCGAATACCATCTGGCAGGCAAGGACATCGGCACGCTGGACGACAACGCCTTAGCCGACATCCGGAACAAGTATCTGGGATTTGTGTTCCAGAACTTCTATCTGCTGCCCAAAATGACCGCACTGGACAATGTGGCTCTGCCTCTGCTCTATGCCGGCGTCCCTCAGAAGGAACGCCGTGCCCGGGCTGCCGAGGCACTCACCGCCGTGGGACTGGGGGATCGTGTCAACTTCCTCCCCAACCAGCTTTCCGGCGGTCAGTGCCAGCGTGTGGCCATCGCCCGGGCCATGGTGGGCAATCCCCAGCTGCTGCTGGCTGACGAGCCCACCGGCGCACTGGACACCGCAGCCGGCAATCAGATCATGGAGATTTTCCAGAAGCTCAGCGATCAGGGCATGACTATTATCATGATTACCCACGAACCGTCCATCGCCGAATGTGCCAAGAAGATTTACCACATCCGAGATGGTCAGCTGATTACCGATGCGGAGCACAAGGAGGTGCACGGCAATGAAACAATCTAAAAAGCGTATTCTGATTGCCGTGCTCGCTCTGGTACTGGTCGTTGCGATTGTAATTGTTTCCGTTCTGGTGCTGGGCGGCGGCAGCAAGAATGTCTATGTCTATTCCTTTGATGAAGGAGTTCTGGGCATGACCGACTTCCACAACGACGGCAGTGAGTCCAGCGGCATCGTCACCACCGACCGGGTGCAACCCACCTACCTCACGGAAACGCAGAAGAATGTGGAAGTGAAGGTACAGGAGGGACAGACGGTCAGCAAGGGCGACACCCTCTACACCTACGACACCACTCTTTCCGAAATCGCTTTGCAGCAGAAGGATCTGTCTGTACAGCAGCTGAAGATGGATTTGGAGGCGGCAAAAAAGGAACTGAGTGTAATCAATTCCTATGTACCCTTCACACCTCGCCCCGATCCCCCGGAGCCTCCCGCTCCCGAGGAGCCGGAACATCCCCTGTCCGGTCTGACTGACGCAGATTTGGAAGGCAAGGACTTTGTGGTGTTTTCCGGAAGCGGTGAGTCCGCCCTCTCCTCCAAGGTGTGCTGGCTGCGTTCCTCCGCCATGGTGGACGACGCCATGATGGACGCCCTCTTCTCCGGTGTTTCTCAGGATGTCGTGTTCATTCACTTCATCCAGACCGAGGGCGACAGTGCCAATGGCTCCGTCACCGGCGAGTTTGGTCTCAAGCTGATGCGCTTTGCCGTGTCCGATGAGGACGCACTCTCCTACTCCTTCCGCTATTCCTTCTTCCAGCCCACTCCGCCCGACACCGGCGACGCCTCCGGCTCTGCCGACTGGGTGGAACCTGAGGACACCAGCTCCGGCTACACCGCAGCGGAAATCGCTCAGATGCGTGCGGAAAAGCAGGCAGAAATCCGGGAACTGGATTTTAAAATTAAGGTAGCAGAATCCGAACTGAGCATCATGCGCAAGGAAGCAGACTCCGGCACGGTAACTGCAGACTTTGACGGCGTGGTGATGAATATTCTGGACGAGGAAACCGCCCGAAACGAAAACCAGCCCCTGCTGAAGGTTTCCGGCGGCGGCGGTTTCTATGTCACCGGCACCGCCAGCGAGCTGGATCTGGCCAATATTCAGCTGGATCAGAAGGTCACCGTCTCCTCTTGGGAAACCGGTTCGACCTACGAGGGCACCGTGGTGGAAATCCAGAAGTTCCCCGTGGACGCCGATATGTACGGCGGAAGCACCAACCTCAGCTACTACCCCTTTAAGGTATTTATTGATGAATCTGCCGACCTGCAGGACGGCTTCTATGTTTCCATGACCCTTCAGTCCGGCGGCGCTCAGAGCAGCCTGTATCTGGACAACGCCTTCCTCCGCACCGACGGCGCTACCAGCTATGTCTATGTCCGCAACGAGGAAGGGCGGCTGGAGAAGCGCAGAGTGCAGGTGGGTGCAGGTCTCTGGGACAGCTACACCCAGATTCTCGGCGGTATCACCGAGGACGACTGGCTGGCCTTCCCCTATGGCAAGAATGTCAAGGAAGGCGCAAAAACGGAAGAAGGCACCATGGAGACCCTGTACGGTGCCGGCATGGGAGGAATGTGATTTATGGAAAATATCAGATTAGCCTTTCAGGGCATCTGGGGCCATAAAATGCGCTCCTTCCTGACGATGCTGGGTATCATCATCGGCATTGCGTCGATTATCACCATCGTTTCCACCATCAAGGGCACCAACGAGCAGATCAAAGAGAATCTGATCGGCGCCGGCGGCAATGTGGTCACCGTGCAGCTCTATCAGGACACCTATCCCTTCGATATGGCCTACAACGAACCGCCTACCGGAGTCCGGGTACTGGAGCGCTCCACCCGCCGGGAGCTGGAAGCGCTGGACGGCGTGGAAAAAATCTCCTTTTACACCAAGCGGAAATACACCAACGATGTTATGGCCGGAAACCATGCCTTTTTCGGCACGGTCTACGGCGTGGACTCCGCCTATCTGGACCTGATGTCCTACAAGCCCACCTACGGCAGAGATTTTACCGAATATGACTTCGATCACTTCCGCAAGGTGGTCCTTCTGGACAACAAGGCCGCATCCAGCCTCTTCCCCGGCGTCTATCCCGTGGGGGAAACGCTGGAAATCAAGGGTGAGCCCTATGTGGTCATCGGCGTGGTGGAGAAGGAAACCAGCTTCACCCCCTCCATTCAGACCTTGAATGACTATCATATGTACGCCAACACCAGCGGCGGCGCCATCTTCATTCCCGACACCACCTGGCCCATTGTCTACCGCTTTGACGAGCCTCAGAGTGTAGCCGTTCAGGCCGGCAGCACCGACCAGATGACCAAGGCCGGCAAACAGGTGGCGGACTTCCTCACTGCAAGCCAGATTTCCCCGGACGCCGCTCCGGTCGGCAGCAGCTCCGGCGAAGTGGTGACCATGGAAGCGGAGCCGACCAGCGGCGAAGGCGGCAGTGCAAACGGCGGCAGCAGCTTCTCCTATCGCAGCGAGGACCTGCTCCAGCAGGCACAGCAGCTGCAGGAGATGAGCAACTCCACCAATCAGCAGCTGATTTGGATCGCCAGCATCTCCCTGTTGGTGGGCGGCATCGGTGTTATGAACATCATGCTGGTTTCCGTTACCGAGCGTACCGGCGAGATCGGTCTGAAAAAGGCTCTGGGTGCAAAGAAAAACCGCATCCGGGTACAGTTCCTCACCGAGGCTTCTGTGCTTACCAGTCTGGGCGGCTTGATCGGCGTGGTGCTGGGCATTTTGCTGGCACAGCTGATTTCCAAGACCAACGGAATCCCCGTGGCGATCTCCATTCCCGCCATTACCATTTCCGTGGTGTTCTCCATGGTCATCGGCGTGGTTTTCGGTCTGCTTCCTGCTCTCAAGGCAGCAAATCTGAACCCCATCGAGGCTCTGCGGAGAGATTAACCACACTTCACTTAAACCAAACGAGGGATGACATGAAGTTCATGTCATCCCTCGTTTTTTATCAGCTATGTGTTTGGATGTACTGCATAATGGCGGCAATACCGGAATAAACCTCCGCTTTCTCCTCCTGCTGCACCACCAGCGTGGGGGCTTGAGTCAGATGATACGCCTTTACTAAATCCGGATGTTCCTCCACATCCATGGGGCGGAAGGCGATGCCCGACTTCGTCAGCTGCGGTTCGATGGCTCGGCAGTTAGGACAGGTTTTGGTCACAAAGAGCATCCGCTCCGCGGTATCACTTTCCTGTGCAGGGCAAACCTCCGCCGGAGCTTCCGTTTTCTCCCCTTCCTCTGACAAAGTACGGGACGGGCCGCTGTACAGCTTGCGATCCTTAAACTCCTGCGCCTTGCCGTCATTCCAGTTCTGCACCGGACGGTAATAACCGGTAATTCGGCTGTACACCTCCGTCTTTCTGCCACAGATGGGGCAGGTGTACTGCTCGCCGCTGAGATAGCCGTGGTCGGCGCAGACCGAATAGGTAGGCGAAATGGTGTAATAGGGCAGCTTGTAGTTCTCGGCAATGGTGCGCACCAAAGCAGCCGCCGCTTTCCACTCCGGGAGTTTTTCCCCAAGGAAGGTGTGGAACACGGTGCCGCTGGTATACAGGGTCTGGAGCCGATCCTGAATGTCCAGCGCTTCAAACACATCCTCGGTATAGCCCACGGGCAGGTGGGAGGAGTTGGTATAGTAGGGCGTACCGCCCTCGTGGGCGGTGATGATGTCGGGATAATCCTGCTTATCGTGCTTTGCCAGACGATAGGCCGTGGACTCGGCAGGGGTAGCCTCCAAATTATAGAGGTCGCCGTACTGCTCCTGATAGTCGGACAGCCGCTCTCTCATATGGTTGAGCACCCGAACGGCAAAGTCTTGAGTTTCCTTGTGGGTGAGGTCCTTTCTCAGCCAGCAGGCGTTGCGTCCAGCCTCATTCATACCCACCAGACCGATGGTGGAGAAGTGGTTATCAAAGCTGCCCAAATACCGCTTGGTATAGGGGTACAGCCCCTCCTCCAACAGCTTGCCGATGGTGGTACGCTTGATTTTCAAGCTGCGTGCCGCAATGTCCATCATGTGATCCAGCCGGTGGAAGAACTCCTCTTCATTTTTGGAGAGGTAGGCCATTCTGGGCAGGTTAATGGTGACCACTCCCACCGAACCGGTGGACTCACCACTGCCGAAGTAGCCGCCGCTCTTCTTCCGCAGTTCCCGCAGGTCCAAACGCAGACGGCAGCACATACTGCGGACATCGGAAGGCTCCATGTCGGAGTTGATGTAGTTGGAGAAGTAGGGGGTGCCGTACTTGGCGGTCATCTCAAAGAGCAAGCGGTTATTCTCCGTTTCGCTCCAATCAAAGTCCTTGGTGATGGAATAGGTGGGAATGGGATACTGGAAGCCTCTTCCCTCTGCGTCACCCTCAATCATGACCTCAATAAAGGCCCGGTTGATGAGGTCCATCTCCTGCTTGCAATCCCCATAGGTGAAGTTCTGAGGCTCGCCGCCCACTATACAGGGCTGGTCCGCAAGGTCCGCAGGCACCGTCCAGTCCAAGGTGATATTGGAGAAAGGCGCCTGCGTACCCCAGCGGCTGGGGGTATTCACGCCGTAGATAAAGCTCTCCACGCAGTGCTTGACCTCCTCATAGCTGAGGTGGTCGGTTTTGACAAAGGGAGCCAGATACGTATCAAAGCCGGAGAAGGCCTGTGCGCCTGCCCACTCGTTCTGCATGATGCCAAGGAAGTTCACCATCTGGTTGCAAAGCGTGGCCAAATGTTTCGCCGGGGAGGAGCTGATTTTCCCCTCCACGCCCCCCAGCCCTTCCTGAATCAGCTGCTTCAGACTCCAGCCGGCACAGTAGCCGGTGAGCATGGACAAGTCATGGATATGCAGGTCCGCATTGCGGTGGGCGTTGGCGATTTCCTCGTCATAGATTTCGCTGAGCCAATAGTTGGCGGTGATGGCACCGGAGTTGGAGAGGATGAGCCCGCCCACGGAATAGGTGACGGTGGAGTTTTCCTTCACACGCCAATCGGACACCTTCAAATAGCCGTCCACCAGACTTTTATAGTCCAAAATGGTGGAATTCATGGTGCGGAGCTTTTCCCGGTTCTTGCGGTACAGGATGTAGGCCTTGGCCACCTCCGCATAGCCCGCCCGCTGCAGCACACGCTCCACGCTATCCTGAATCTCCTCCACGGCGATGGCGTCGTCCTTCACCTTGTCGGCATAGTCCGCCGTGACCTGCAGCGCCAGCATAGCGATGATGTCCGGGTGGTACGGGATGTGAATGGCATCGAATGCTTTGGTGATGGCATTCGAGATTCGGGTCATATTGAACTCCACAGAGCGTCCGTCTCGCTTGATCACTTGGTACATGATGATCTCTCCTTCTTTATTTTCCTCGCACCTGAGTATTCGGTATCTCCTGCTGTGCCGCCCGCAGCAGCGCAGCCAATTCTCCGTCCGTCAGCGGCTCCATACCCTGTCCCACCAGATTGCCGGAGTCCTCAAAGGGCTGGAGATAGTACCGCTTGGCCCCTTTGAGCCAATGAGCAAGGACCGCCATGCGCTCCGGGGTGTGCAGGGGCTTCCCTACGGTGGTACGAAACTCATAGTCCACAGAGCCTTCCAGCAAAAGCCGGACGCTCTCCTTCACCGCAGCGCACACATCTACTCCGCCACAGGTTTCTTTGTAGTATTCCGGGGCATTTTTCACATCCATCGCCACATAATCCGCAAGCCCCTGCTCCAAAATAAAACGGAGCATCTGGGGGTTAGTGCCGTTGGTGTCCAGCTTCACCACATACCCCAAAGCCCGGATGTCCTGCATCAGCTTGGGCAAATCCGGATACAGGGTGGGTTCACCCCCGGAGATACAGACTCCACTCAGCTTGCCCCGGCGCTTTTCCAAAAAAGCCAGCAGCTCCTGCTGGGTAATGAGTCCCGGCTCCTGCTGCTCCGGCAGCACCAATCCGGCATTATGGCAGAAGGGGCAGCGAAGATTACAACCGGACAAAAACACCGTGCAGGCAAGCCGCCCCGGATAGTCCAGTAAGGTAAGTTTTTGCACTGCGCTGATGTTCACGCCGGTCCCTCCTTCGTGTATACGCTTTTCAGTATAGTCTCTTCTCCGGAAGAAGTCAACACAGCCAGCACAATATATTGTGCCTTTGCACTTTAACTTGTTATTTAAATATCAATATCTTGTTATTGTAAACCAACTTACAAAAATACCCCTTTGGAGTTTTCTTTGCTTTAGAATAAATCGAATGCTGTCCCATAAACCGGGTTTTTCCACAAAAGTAA
>JAHHSJ010000080.1 GCA_020025295.1 Oscillospiraceae bacterium
TAGGTCTGCACCAACTCGGTAGCCATAGCAGAAATTCCTTCCATGAAGGTATCCCCAGATGCCTCACCTCTGGCAATCTGATTTAACCGTTGCTCCCACTCCGCTGTGAGCACGGGAGAAGTCAGCATTTCCGGCAGCACCGCCACCAGATTGATACCGTTCTTGGTCGGAACAAGGGATTTTCCTTTGCGTTCTACAAATCCACCAGAGACCAGTTTTTCGATAATGCCCGCTCTGGTAGCCGGAGTGCCAAGACCATTACGCTCCGCATCCTCCGGCATTTCCTCGGCACCGGCTCGCTCCATAGCCGCCAAAAGGGTATCTTCCGTGTAGGCTTTGGGCGGTGCCGTAAAGTATTCCGTCACCTTTGCAGATGCTCCGGCGAAGGTCTGTCCTTTCTCAATAGAAATCACTGCGCCATTCCCGGTATCTTCATCCTCCTGTTTGCTTTTCAGCGAGGCACGGAAGATACGCTCAATTTCTTTCCACCCCTCAGACAAAACCTGCTTGCTCTTTGCCTTGAAAATGTGTCCGCCACAGTCAAAAGTAGCCGAAACGGTTTCATATACATGGGACTCTGCCGCCGCACACAGCAGCTTGCAGCAGATGAGCAGGAAAACATTGCGCTCGCCCACAGGCAAGGTGGATATATCTACTTTTTCCAATTCCATGGTAGGGATAATGGCGTGATGGTCGGATACCTCCTTGTCCGAAATCATGCAGAGAACATCCGGGAAAAAATCGGAACAGCCATCAAAGGGAGGCACCTTTGCCGCCAGATGCACCACACAAGAGGCTGTTTCTGCCATGTCAGAGGTCAAAAACCGGCTATCCGTTCGGGGATAGGTCAGCAGTTTCTTTTCATATAGGCTTTGTGCGTAGTCCAACACCTGCTTTGCTGTGTAGCCGAAGATACGGTTTGCTTCACGCTGCAAAGTGGTGAGATCATAGAGCTTCGGAGGATATTCCTTTTTCTGCGCTCGCACTACCTCGGTACAGATGACCTCGGCATTTTCACAAGCAGCCCACACCGCCTGAGCCTCCGCTTCGGTGGTAAACTTCTCACTGATAGCCTCGCACCCATCCAAAGCAAGGCGCACATGATAATACTTTTCCTTTTTGAAGAAGGTGATTTTTGCATCACGCTCGGTCAGCATGGCAAGGGTGGGTGTCTGGACACGCCCTACATTCAGGGTGCGGTGGTACAGAACGGAGAAAAGCCGGGTGGCATTGATACCAATAAGCCAATCCGCCTTTTGACGGCAGAGGGCGGATCGATAGAGGGAATCGTACGCATGCCCCGGTCGGAGATTTTGAAAACCCTCACGAATGGCACTGTCCTCCATGGAAGAAATCCAGAGACGAAAGAACGGCTTTTTACAATCTGCCATTTCATAGACCAGACGGAAGATCAACTCGCCCTCACGACCTGCATCACAGGCATTGACCAGTTCCGTCACATCGTCACACTCCATGAGCTTTTTGAGAACATAGAACTGTTCTGCTTTTTCAGTGGACACTTCATAGCGGAAAGGTTCCGGCAGGATTGGAAGGTCATCGTACCGCCATTTCTTATAGCGGTCGTCGTAGTGTGCTGCATCCGCCAGTCCTACCAGATGTCCGATGCACCAAGAAACGAGATAGCCATTTCCCTCAAAATAGCCATCGGCCCTGGATGTAACACCCAGGGCC
>JAHHSJ010000009.1 GCA_020025295.1 Oscillospiraceae bacterium
GCCTACGCAACTCTCAGGCATCATTTTCAGGACACCGGACGCACCCCTGAGGATTATGATTTGATTGTAACGGGCGATCTCGGCATTCTGGGCATGCAGCTTGTGCGAGAGCTTGCCGCTCGGGATCACCTTGCGCTCGGGTCAAACTACAATGACTGCGGTGTAATGCTCTTTGACACAAAACAACAGGATGTAATCTGTGGTGGTTCCGGATGCGGCTGTTCGGCTATTATGCTGACCGGACCAATTCTGCGCAAAATGGAGCAAGGCGAACTCCATCGAGTGCTGTTCTGCGGCACCGGTGCACTCCACTCCCCTGTGTCACTGGGTCAAAAGGAATCCATCCCCGGCATCTGCCACGCGGTAGCGTTGAGTAACAGCAAGGAGTAATCACATGATGGAACTGTTTTCTTCTCTTTTTCGTGCCTTTGTCTGCGGCGGTTTTCTCTGCCTGATCGGCCAAATTCTCATCGACAAAACCAATCTGACTCCAGCCCGAATTCTCACCGGGTATGTGGTGGTAGGTGTCCTCTTAGGCGCATTAGGCATTTACCAGCCGCTGCTGGACTGGGGCGGTGCCGGAGCATCTGTCCCTCTGACCGGATTCGGAGCCAACCTTGCCAAAGGCGTCCGGGAAGCGGTGGACAAGAACGGTCTGCTGGGCGCATTGACCGGCGGTCTGACCGCCTCCTCCGGCGGAATTGCCGCCGCTATTTTCTTCAGCTTGCTTGGCGCTGCCTTTGCAAAATCCAGAGATAATTGCTGATACTCAAAACCGCCTCAAGTCGATGACTTGAGGCGGTTTCCAATTCAGAAGCACTTATCGTTTCTTCTTAAAATCTCCATGGTATTCAAATTTTCCATACTTCCGCTTGCTGACATGTTTGCGGTGGTGTCTGCGATACTCCTTATAGGATTTTCCCTTGCCGTAGCGGCGCTTGAAGCGGACACGCAGCACAATGCCGCGCACAATCAAAACCACCAGCAGAATCAGTGCCAGACCAAGGCACATTGCCGCAATGGTAATTCCGTTCGCACCCTTCAGCAGTGCCACCGGGCTCCAGGAATGGGACTCCACCTTCCGTTCCACGGCGTGCTCCATGTCATACCGCTCCGGAATTTCACTGTTCGGCTGGCTCTGGATGTACGACGCCAGTGCATACCACTCTTTCACTTCATTTCCCTGCTGATCGTAGAGGATGCACCGATCAAAGTCAGTGATCTCATTGCCGTTGATGTCCTTAGGCACAATGGACAAGATTCCAAAGGACTGGGCTCGCACCTCAGAGAGCATCTGAGCGCAGTAAAGTCCTGCCACAACACGATAGAGCTGGTCATCCTGAATCGCTTCCCGCTCCTCGTCCTCGTTCAGCAAATAAACATCGGACACTTTGTTAAAGATCATCCGATGGTTATTCCAGTCAAAAGACATTCCGGCCAGATGCAGCTGGGCCGGAAGCATCAGCGGAGTCACCGAGGCATCCACCTCGCAGACCGCCTTCAGTTCCTTACCGGTCAGGTACACACTGACCAGCGGATAACCCGCCATACCGTCCAGACCAATGCCCAGCGAGGACACATTGAAGACATCCGACACAGAAATATCACCGGGCACAAAGGTGTCGCGGATGACACCGGTCGCCGTCAGGGCAACGGTGGGCACTTTATTGTCCGGGTCGACTTCACGGATTGCATGCAGGTAGGAATCTGCAATCAAATCACCCAAACCGTGTTCTCTGTGCTCTGCGTAAATCTGATCCATGTTGCTGAACAAAACTTCATTGTGTCCAATGATCTGGTCAAAGCTGTCAAATCCGTACTCGCCCAGATAATCCGCCACAACCTGTTCCTTGAACTCATCAATTTTCGCCGCCACTTTCGGATCATCCTCGACGGTTTCATCCACGGGTACCAGTTCGTATTTGCGAATCTGCTTCGTTCCGTCCTGATTCCAGTCTACATCCAGCACACCGAGGTTTGCCGTATAGCATCCGGCGGAAACCACGATGGTGTTATTGATCACAATAGGCTCTTCCAGCACGGTGTGCGTATGACCGGAGATAATGACATCCAGTCCATCCACCTCTTTTGCGAGGATTTCGTCCTCAGACTTCTTCGGATCGGCAAAGGTGCCGGAATGGGACAGGCAAATAGTGAACAGAGGCTGATCCTCTCCCACTTCTTCCCTCATCTGATGGATGATCTCCTGAGCACGGGTGATGGTATCCTGCCACACCATGTCCGACTCCGGGGCATTGGTGTCGGCTTCCGCACCCATCAGGCCAAAGATACCGTAGGTAATACCGCCCCGCTCCAGCAGGAGATATTCTTTGACTCCGTACCGCTCCAGCGCATCCCAAACCGCCTGATCGGAGTCGTCAAACTCCGGGTCGCCCGGCAGAGGCGGATAGTAATTGCTTTCAACAATGGGCGGAATCGGTTCTCCGCTGTCCACCGCACTGTTGAGCATGGCAGTCAATCCCGGCTGGCGGAAATCATACTCGTGGTTTCCGAACGTGGTGGCGTCATACCCCAGCATGCCCATAATCCGCAGTTCCGGTGCTTCCGTGGCATAGATGGACTGGAAGAGCGAACCCATGGAAAAGTCACCGGCGTCTACCAGCAGCGCCTCCGGATACAGCCGCTTCTGTTCCTGAATTCGGGTAGCAAGCCTTGCAAAACCGCCGCTTTCTCCTCCATCTCCGTCGGAAATGGGAAGAAAATGGCAGTGCATATCATGGGTAAACAAAATAGTGGAGTGATGCTCCATGTTCTGCTCCGGCTCTGCTGATACAGGACACACTCCCAGCACGATAAGCAGCGCCAGTATCAGTGCCAAAAGTTTTTTTGTCTGTTGTTTCATTCAATCACCTCTAAGTCATGATAATTGAGTTTCGATTGCTTGATACGATCTACAATAGTCTACTAAAAACGGTGTTCCAAATCAAGTGCACTCCCTCCTCTTTCTGTTCCTGCAGATTTCTGGAAAGAGCATCTCTTGTACCTCGGCACTTTCCTCCCGTTCTCGAATTTTTCTCTTCTTTTCTTTGCCAACTGTGCTATAATATCCCCGGGAGATGATAACAATGAATGTAAACTACCAGAAAATTATTGAGCTGGTTCTCAACACCAAAGATCTGATCCTGAATACCGAAAAAGCAAATCAGGTCACCGTCAAAGGGCTTGCCGATTATGTGACGCAGGTGGATTTTTCCGTCCAGAGCTATCTGGTGAGCGCACTTGCCGACGCATACCCTGAAATTCAGTTCCTCGGTGAGGAAGGTCACAAGGAACATCTGGACTGGACCCGTCCGGTTTGGATTCTTGACCCTGTGGACGGAACCACCAACCTGATTCATGATTACCAGAACAGCTGCGTCGCTCTGGGCCTTTGGGACGGCACTCAGCTGGTTTTCGGCTGCGTATATAACCCCTTCCACAACGAACTGTATCGTGCCGTGCGCGGTGAAGGTGCCTATCTGAACGATCGTAAAATCTCGGTCAGCGACCGCCCCACCCTGTCCCGGAGTCTTATTCTGGTTGGCACTTCCCCCTACGAAAAGGATCGAGCCGACGAAGTGTTCGACAAAATCAAGCGGGTCTATGTTGCCAGCGAAGATGTGCGCCGCAGCGGTTCTGCCGCTTTGGACTTCTGCACCGTGGCCTGCGGACGCGTAGACGGCTTCTTTGAGTACAACCTGAAGCCTTGGGACTACGCTGCCGGCTCCGTGATTTTGGAAGAGGCCGGCGGACGCTTTACCACCCCCACGGGCAAGACTGTGTTCCCCGGTGAGAACTCCGATGTGGTCGGCACCAACGGTCTGATTCAGCAGGAACTGATGGACAAGCTGAACGAAACCAAATAAGCTGTTTAGACGGCTGCAAGAAGATTTTCTTGCAGCCGTTTTTACCTCAAAATCGTATTTTTTCTAAATTTACCATTGACATAGCAATAAAATCGTGGTACTACTAATGCAACAACTTCATTCCAAAGAAGTCTTTAGGATCGCAAGAAACTGAAGACAGAGGAAACTCTGGAGAATCTCGTAAGAGTGCCGAAGGTGCAAGGATTGCTGAAATTTGCAGCAGTTCGAATCTCTCAGGCAAAAGGACAGAGGCATTGGTCATCCCTCCATAAGGGATGTGTCTTTGCGCAAATCTCCAGAGCTGTCTATTCGACAGCTCTTCTTTTTTTGGAAAATTCACTAAGGAGTGTGTTTACCATGGAACAACTTTTGAAAATCGTACAAACCATCAACGGCTATCTTTCTGACTACATTCTGGTCATTCTTCTGCTGGCCTGTGGTCTGTACTTCACCTTCCGGACCCACTTTGTTCAGGTCCGCTGCTTCAAAGAAGGTGCCAAGCGAGTGTTTGGCTCCTTCTCTATGAACGGCGGCAAACACAAAAGCGGCATGAGCTCCTTTCAGGCACTGACTACTGCCATCGCCGCTCAGGTGGGTACCGGCAACATTGTGGGTGCCTGCGGCGCCATCCTGATCGGCGGCCCCGGTGCTATCTTCTGGATGTGGATCATCGCCTTCTTCGGCATGGCCACCATCTACGCTGAAGCAGTGCTGGCTCAGAAGACCCGTGTGGTCAACCCTGACGGCAGCATTTCCGGCGGTCCGGTCTACTACATCAAGCACGCCTTTAACAACGGCTTCGGCAAGTTCATGGCCGCTTTCTTCGCCATTGCAATCATCCTCGCCCTCGGCTTCATGGGTACCATGGTGCAGTCTAACTCGATTGCTGAGGCTTGCCACAACGCCTTCGGCATTCCCGGCTGGGTCTGCGGTGTAGTCATTTCCATTCTGGCTGCCTTCATTTTCCTTGGCGGTATCAATCGCATTGCCTCTGTCACAGAAAAGCTGGTCCCTATTATGGCTGCCATCTATCTGGCTCTGGGCCTGATCATTCTGATTCTCCGCGTCAAGTACATTCCTCAAACCTTCGGTATGATCTTCCACTACGCCTTTGCTCCCAATGCTCTGTTGGGCGGCAGCATCGGCATGGCACTGAAAACCGCCATCAGCCAAGGTGCAAAGCGCGGCCTGTTCTCCAATGAAGCCGGTATGGGCTCCACGCCCCATGCACACGCAATCGCCAATGTTAACAATCCTCATGAGCAGGGTGTTGTGGCCATGATCGGCGTGTTCGTGGACACTTTCGTGGTGCTCACCATGACCGCACTCATCGTTATTTCCACCCTGTATACCGGCGACGGTATTCTGGCTTCCGGCTTTGCCGAAGGCGTATCTAAGACCAACATGGCACAGCTGGCCTTCTCCAGTGTGTTTGGCAACTCTGTGGGCAATGCCATCGTCGCCATCTGCCTGCTCTTCTTCGCCTTCTCCACCATCATCAGCTGGAACCTCTTTGGCCGCATCAATGTGCACAGTCTCTTTAAGAGCAAGCACGCCAACTGGATTTACTCTCTGATCGCAATCATCTTCATTTTCCTCGGCTCCGTTCTCTCCAACGAGCTGGTTTGGGAGATGACGGATATGTTCAATCAGCTGATGGTCATTCCCAACGTGATCGCCCTCTTTGCCCTGAGCAAGCTGGTGGTCAGCATCACCAAGCAGTACTCCTATTCTAATTCTAAGAAAAAGACCAAGGTCTAACTCAATCGCAAAACCGCCAGAGCCGAACTTCTGCTCTGGCGGTTTTGCTCTGGCGGTTTTGCTCTGGCGGTTTTCTTGTATAATGCAAAAAACGAAGTCCCATATGGGACTTCGTTTTTTGAGCGCTACGGTTCAGTTCCGTTTCAGGACTGTACCGTAGCTTCCTTTTTATGCAATGAAACAGAAACTCTGCGGATTTTCCAGAATTCCCTTCATATGTGACTTGAATTTTTGTCCTCGATGATTGGAATAACCCACAATTACGGTCTTGTGACTCAGGTGTGAGTATGTGATTGTTTTAGCATCCCAATCCTCCAATTCAAATCAGGAACTATATATTCCCCACCGGTTTTTCCTCAAATCCCTTATTTTTGCGAAGCAAGGACAGGACAAACACTGCTGCTAAAACGCTCCCAGACAGGGCAATCGTCATATAGCTGCCAATTCCCCGGCTCAGGATCATGGAGCTTTGCAGAAGGCCACTGGGAAAGACGGTCTTAAAATAATAGAGGAAGCTGCGCTCGGCAATCCCCATCCCGCCGGGAAACGGAAGGGCGGCGCAGCTAATGTACAGTGCTGATTGCAAGGCAATAATCTGAAGTGCCGAAGCACCGGTGAGCCCCAGCGCATTATAAACCCAGAACGGTGCCGAATGCATGGCCAAGATGCGGACAACCGTAATGAGACAGTTTACAAGGCAGTGGGCCTTGTTTTGGCGAAACAGCTCTGCACTGGTTCTGTATTGGGCAATGGCCGTTTCTGTCTTTTTTCGAAACGCATTTGCCCAGTCGCCGGAAAAAAGGGCAATCAACCGCACCGCCAGTTCAGCCAGACGGAAGATGAACCGCTCCGAAAACATGGCACACAGCAGCAAAAGCAGAAGCCCCGTATTCAGCCCAAGTCCTATCCATAACAGCCAGATATAATTGCCCAACAGTCGGTGGATCACAGGGCCAAAAGACAGATAGCCTATGATTCCCAGCACCGTAACCGCCAGCTGATAGCACGCCAGATCCATCACCAGAGCCAGCGTCCCGTGGATGACAGAGACACCTTTTTTGTGCATCAGATACACTTCCATGGGCTGACCGCCGGTGGCGGCAGGAGTGATGGCACTAAAAAAATTACCTGCGAAGGTATAGACCAGACACTGGAGAAAGCTCTGGTTTTCGCCCAGCAGACGGAGGTTTCGGCGCACTGTCATCGTCTCAGCCCAAAGCATCAGAGCGACCACGGCAGCGCCGCACAGCAAAAAGACGAAATGGCTTTGAGCAGCATGATGGATCACCAAACGAAAATCAGACGATGCAAAAATGGTACGATAGGTAAGAATACCGATCAGGACAAACAGCCCGCCGTTAGTGAGTACCTTTTTCAAAAAAATTAGAAATCGTTTCAAAGGTATACCCCTCCTTTTTCCATTGGGGGATCATAGTTTCCAGCGCAGCGATAGTCCTCAAAGGTGCATCGTTTGTTCCACGCCCGTCATGAAGGCAGATCACGGCGCTGCCGTGGATTTGAGTCCGGAGCTTTTGGCACAAGCGCTCTGTGGTGGCCTTCTTCGACCAGTCACCGATGATGACAGTCCACAAAACCAGGTTCAGATGATAGTGTCTGCAAAGCCACAGTCCCAGTGGGGTCACATGGCCCCAAGGTGGGCGGTAAAAGGTCAGTCTGGTATTCTGGGCAGCAAAGATTTCCGTACTCTTGTGAAAATCCATCCACAGTTGATGCGGGAGCTGGATGATCTGATTTTGATGGTCAAGAGAGTGGAGCCCGACCACATGACCCTCCTGTTTCATACGCTGCAAAATATCAGGATACAGTTCAGCGGATCTGGCGAGGATGAAAAAGGTTGCGTGAATATCATATTCTGCCAATAGATCCAGCAGCTTTGGGGTGTATCTGGAGTCCATGCCGTCATCAAAGGTCAGACATAGTCTTTTTCCGGTTTGGCAGGCCTTGTGAAGGGGATTTTTCAGACGCAAGATCACGGTGGTAACAGCGCCCAGAAGAAGATACCCAGCATATAATGCAAGACCTGCAAGAAAAATTTTAATGACCATACACTGCAAACTCCTCTTCAAATCGCATTCGGCTCTGTTCAATCTCCCGCTTCAGCTGAACCATGTTGTCCCGATAGGTACGATACCGCGGTTCATCTGCCAGCAGTTCTTTCATTGACCGGCAGGCATTTTCTCCGGCATGGATGACCAGCCCGATTTGCTTTTTCTCAATAAAATCGGCGTTTTCCAGTTCGTGCTCATAGGCGGGATACATGGCGATATACGGCGTGGCGGCATAGATGCTCTCAAAGAGAGAAATCCCGCCGGGCTTGGAAATCAAAAAGTCAGCCTGCGCCAGATAATGGTCAATATTATGGACAAATCCCACGGTGTGCACCCTAGGATACTCCCGGATTAGCTTTTCATAAAGCTTCTGATTTTTCCCGGTCACTACTGTGATACTTACATTTGGCAATCCATCTATGTCCCGCAAAAGCCCGTCCAGCCATGGAATGATACCCAGACCGCCGCCCATGATAAGCAGCTGTTTCGTTGTGTGCAGCGTACTTTTCTCCGTTAGGCATTGGATTTTTTCTTTTACAGGGATCCCTCGGATTTGAATTTTTTCAGGGGCAACACCCAACATCTCCAGTTTCTCAGCCACCTCTTGCGTGGCGACCCAGTAGCTTTGGACATAGGGATAAAGCCAGCCAGTGTGAACACCTAAATCCGTAACGCATACATGAACCGGAACAGAGAGCTTCCCCAGCTTTCTGCCGCAGCCGGACCATGTGGTGATGATGGCATCAGGGTGAATGTTATCCAATGCCGTTTGCAGCGCATCGGGAGTTTCTGGTGACTCATAAGCGTTCCGGCCAAATTGATTGAGCGTGTTATAAAGCCAGCTATGACGGCAGATTACCCGACTGAATAGGCCGTAGATCAGCTTTGCCTGCTTCGGATACAGTAATTCGACAATGTCACTGACCACAACCGTATGTCCCTTGCGGCGATATTCTTCAGCCAGCGCCTCAGCGGCAGAACGGTGTCCGTTCCCGAAGCCGGATGTTAAAATCCATAGTTTCATTGTTTGTTCCTCAAGCGGCTTGATACTGGCCTATCTTTCCGATGTAAATCGATTCTGCGGAAGGAACGCTCAGAAAATCATGTGGACGCACCAAAGAGGAGGGCTTACCCAGCACATCAATTTCTGCCCGTTTCAGTACCTCGGCCACAAATTGGGAGCAGAACATCCGATTTTTTCGCTCTTTTGGGATGCCTCGGTAGCAGTACACAAGGCCCAGCAGGTTATATTTGCAGGCAGTCCGATGATAGTCTGCAATTGTCTGGCGGAGCCGCTGCTTTTCCGAGGGTGTGACAGGAATCCGCAGCAGCACAATATCTGAGTTGTGATGCGCTGCAAAGAAACCGCTGCTTTTACTTTCGACTACAAATCCTGCAGCGAACATATTCCAAATCTCCTTCCGCCCCACAGAGTAGATCGTTTCCAGGCTGTCATCTAAAGCAATGGAGCAATGGTTATAAGAAACACCCAAAAGCCGCTGAATTATCAGGCCCAAAAGCGTATTTGTTTTGGAAACCATGATATAGACAAATTCCTGATTTCTCGTTTTCATCGACTGTCCTCCCTATAAAAACAAAGGCGTGCATTTTACGCAAAAATGCACGCCTTTCCCCGTTCTCTGAGAGAACATCTTCCTAATCCTTGATTCCTAGCAGAATCATTGCCGTGCATCATCGCTGCGTGGGGTAATTCTGCTGATCTGCAAGTTTTTTGATGTCACCTCATAAAAAGAAAGACACCCAATGCACTGGATACGATTGATACGGTCACCAGAATGTTGGTCACCGTGTATCTCGTTTTCGCCTTTCCAGCATATCGAATCAGCAAAGCAACCGCTGACAAGAATCCGAAGATCCAGGCAAGCATCTGCTGACCCATATAGACCATGGGAATACTGATGGCATTCACATAGGAGATAAAGAATGCCCAGCAGGACAAAACAAAGAAGATGACATTTTGGATTTTTCTATTCTGGATAAAAAACAACAGAATCGTGCCAAGAATAGAAACAACAATGCAAACAACAAATAATAGGACTAAAATCAACAGTGAATCCATATGATTTCTCCACGCTCTTGAATTGGTTTTAGGATAGCAGTCATCTCTAAAGAAATCAGGAAGAATATTCTAAAGAAATCTAAATATTGACAGGAATCTGGATCGTTATTTTGAATTGTTCCTCTCCACACTGCCATTGGACAGCTCCACCGTACTGTGAAACGATATGACGAATCGTTTCAAGCCCCAGCTGATGACTCTCCACCGCCCGGCAGTCATGTTCTATGGTGTTGGACTGCTCCATAGTCAGATAGCCGTCTTTTACTGAGAGCCGAAGGAGTACCTGACTTTGGGGAGCGGCGTATTTTTTGATATTGGACAGAAGATTGTCAAAAACCCGGAAAACCTCCTGAATGTCAAAGTATCCGGAGAAGCCGGAGCAGTCCGACCAGTCGATTTCAACGGTAAAATTCTCGGAAAGAACACTTTCCCAGTCATCTACCACCTGTTGGAGCAGCAGCTGCCCGTCCTCAAAGTATTCTGCGTGCCGGACATTGTTCTGAAGAAGCTGTTCCATCAGTTCCTTCATTTGCTCCCCCTTGCGGATAGTCAGGCCAAGAAACGCGTTTACTTCCTCCTCAGTCCTGCTTTCCCGGGAAGACAGTAGTTCGGCATAGGAAAGCACGGAGGTAAGGGGTGTTCGGATGTCATGGGCAATGGAACGGATAAACTGCTCCCGCTCCGCTGTCAGCGCTGCTTCCTTGCGAATCAGTTCCTGTTCGGTCTGAGAGAGAAAGTTGATGCTCCGAGCCAGCTCTGTAAATTCATTATCTCCCTCCACAGGAATTTTGTGATCCATGCGGTGGGTCTGCAAGGCTTCAATTCCACTGATGATTTCCTGCAAATAGACAAGCTTCTGACCCATCAGGAAAAGGAAAACGGTCACAAAGAATACGGCGGAGGCAAGAAGGCATATCCCCTGCACCCAGATGCCAAGCACATGCACCATATATTCATTTCCCAATTTTCCGATATGTTCCAGATAACGGTAAGCGACGGAATAGGCTGTATTATTCAGAAAAGCAAACAGAAAAACAGAGATCACAACAGATACAGCAAGGAGTACCAATATCTCCTTTGATAACTTCTTTTTAGTCAACATAGTAACCTCTGCCCCAAGCGGTTTTAATATATTTAGGCTGTCTGGAATTGTCTCCCAGCTTTTTTCTCAGGTTTTTAATGTGCATCATCACAGCGCTGTCACTGACCGCATTTTCCTCCCACACGGACTGGTAGATGTGTTCCAGTGAGAAGATTTTTTTCCTGTTTCTAATCAGCAAATCCAGAATTTTATATTCCGTGTAGGTCAGACTGATCGGCTCCCCGTTCCGGGACACAGTTTGACGGTTCTGATCGATGGTCAGGTCTTCCAACCGGCAAATGTCAGCTGTTTTCGGCTGCGTTTCTGTTTTGATCTGCCCTCTGCGGAGGATGGCTTTCACCCGCATCAGCAGTTCCATGTTGGAAAAGGGTTTGACCAAGTAGTCGTCCGCTCCCACTGAAAACCCCATCACCTTATCCGATTCTCCCGAATAGGCAGTCAGGAACATGATCGGAGCATCGAACTGCTTTCGAATCTCCGCTCCGGCCATAAAGCCGTTCAGTTCAGGCATATTGACATCTAGAATATACAGATCGATGTCCTCGCAGGCCAAAGCCAGTGCCTCTCTGCCATTGCAGGCCGTCACCACCTCATAGCCTTCACTTCTCAAAAGCAGGCAAAGAACCTCACGAATTTCTTTTTCGTCATCTGCTACCAAAATGCAGGTTTTGTTATTTTGCATTTTACTCACTCCCTCATAGGCCGCCGTTCTATGTGTGTGAACGAATGGAAATCCTTGTCAATCCGATTCTTACAGACTTGCGCCTGAACGGATAATTCCGATAATCTTAACACGCTGCCTTTTTGTGATTATACCATAATATGCTCAGTTTACGCACTATTTTTTGGAGATATGTGTTTTTGCCATGAAACGGAGGTGGTAGGACAAACATAAAATCATAGGCGATCCCTGAGGATCGCCCTGTTGGGTGTGCGTGCTGCTATCCTATTCGAATAAAGTCTGTGTCATAGTTTTAACCTTCTGTAATTTGATTGTGTTTTAATTTCACAGGAGACTTTTCAGAAATACGAATGTACGATAATGAATATAAAAACACCGAGGAAAGCTTGATTTGAACCTTCCTCGGTATTTTTTCAGTTGCATTGCAAGGTTAAATGTTTTAGTGTTTTTCAACACTTCCCTATCCGGTGCATACATATGTAAGCCTCGTATCGGGCAAACTTGGTGTTTCCTTATTTCCAAGAGGTCTGTTCTGCCTGGAAATGGGCATTGATATGCTGGGTAAAGGCTTCTGCCGCATTGAATCCCATGCGCTTCTGACGATTATTCATGGCTGCCACTTCAATAATGATGGCGAGGTTTCGTCCGGGCTTGACCGGAACTGTCACGGTAGGCACCTTCACATCCAGAATGGAGGTATAGTGCTCCTCCAAACCAATGCGGTCATAGTTGACCTCATCGTTCCACTGCTCAATATTGATAATCATATCAATACGGGTGGAATCCTTAACCGCCGACATACCAAACAGCTGACGCACATCAATCACACCGATGCCGCGCAGTTCCATGTAGTAACGGATCAACTCCGGAGCCGTACCCCTCAAATTTCCGCTTGCAGTTCGGGTGATCTCCACGGCATCATCTGCAATGATACGGTGACCGCGCTTGAGCAATTCCACGGCGTTTTCACTCTTACCCACACCGCTATCGCCGATGAGCAGGATGCCTTCGCCGTAAACTTCCATTAAGACGCCATGTCGCGTAATACGGGGCGCAAGCTTGGCCATCAAGCTGGACGTCAGCGCACTCATAAACTCGCCTGTGGGCTCCTGAGTGCGCAGAATCGTGCCTCCGTGCTTCTGGGCCATCTCCAAGCACTCGGAATACATCTCAATGCCTCTGGCGTAGATCAGAACCGGAATATCGTGGGCAAACAGCTGGTCAAAACGCTCCCGTCGTTCCTCCGAGGTCAGGTTCTGCAAATAGCCATACTCCATGTTGCCGATCAGCTGAATTCGCTGGCTGTCAAAGTGGGTAAAGTATCCCATCAGCTGCAATCCGGGACGGTCCACATTGGATACAAAGAGCTTGATCTCATCGGGATTCTTCCCCTGATAGAGAATCTCCAATTCAAATTCATCAATGATTTCACTCAGCTTGACAAAACGGTTATTGCTCATGTCTGCTGTCCTCCCATGAATCTTTTATCAATTTCTTTAGATTTAGTATACCGTTCTTTGCCTGTTTCTGCAACACCAAGAAATAAAGGAAATCAAACTGGAAATTTTTTATTTTTATGGCGGAATCTCTTGCATTTCATTGCAGAATCTGTTACAATAACCTGCGATGCGTAGTTTGCTGATATCTTAAAGCGAGGAGGTTTGGCAAATGGCTAAGTGCGAGTTCTGTGATAAGGACATCAAGTTCGGTATTCAGGTGTCCCATTCTCATCGCCGTTCCAATCGGACCTGGAAGCCCAACGTGAAGCGCGTTAAGGCTATCGTGAATGGCTCCGCCACTCATGTTAATGTCTGCACTAGATGCCTCCGTTCCGGCAAGGTCACCCGTGCCATCTGATTTTTAAATCAGACTGAAACGAACAAATTACCCCGTACCAACTTAGGTACGGGGATTTTGTTTTGTCTTCCCTCTCAAAACGCTATCAAAACTCCGACAAAAAGAGCGGTATGCTGTTTGCATACCGCTCTTTCTTGTATTTTTTAGAAATGGAAGGTTTCCGCCAGAGTGCCCCACTTCTGATCCTTATCAGACAGGTTCAGAGGAGTGCCGTCCGCCAGAGTATAACCCTCGCCGCTGGCCGTACCCTTGTACTCGCCCTGCAGGGTGGGCCATTCAATGCCGATGGCAGGATCGTTCCAAGCCATACCGCCCTCATCACCGGGATGATAGAAATCGGTCACCTTGTAGCAGAACTCTGCTTCATCGCTGAGCACCAGGAAACCATGGGCAAAGCCCTCGGAAATGTAGAACTGCTTCTTGTTCTCTGCGGTCAGCTCCACGCCAAACCACTTGCCGTAGCTCTCGCTGTTCTCACGCAGGTCCACAGCCACATCGAACACGCTGCCGCGCACCACGCGCACCAGCTTGCCCTGAGGGAACTCCTTCTGGAAGTGCAGGCCACGCAGCACACCCTTGGTGGACATGCTCTGGTTGTCCTGAACGAACACCATATCCAGACCGAACTCATGCATATCGTTCTGGTTGTAGGTTTCCATGAAGTAGCCGCGGCTGTCGCCATGGACAGCAGGCTCAATCACATAAAGGCCCTCAATGGGAGCCTTGGTCACTTTAATCTGTGCCATTACTGATTCACTCCGATCTCCACCAGATAACGGCTCAGCGCATCCTGCCAGGTAGGCAGCGGTTCAAAGCCATTCTCCTTCAGTTTGCTCTTGTCCAGACGGCTGTTGAAGGGACGAGCGGCCTTAGACAGGCCATACTCCTCCGTAGTAACAGGCACCACATTGGTGGTGTAACCCGCCTGACGGAAGATTTCGCAGGTAAAATCATACCAGGAAATATAGCCACCCTCATTGGTAGCGTGATAATAGCCATACTGCTCAGACTCGGTCATATCCACCAGCAGCCGGGAGAGATCCAGCGTGTAAGTGGGAGTGCCGATCTGATCGTTGACCACACGGACCGTGTCATGGGACTTGCCCACATTCAGCATGGTCTTGATGAAGTTCTTGCCATTGAGGCCGAACACCCAAGCGATACGGACGATGAAGAACTTCTCCAGCGTATTGGAGACAGCCAGCTCACCCTCCAGCTTGGTCTGACCATAGACATTGAGAGGCTTATAGTCCCGGCAATCCGGCTGCCAAGGCTCGGTGCCCTGTCCGTCGAACACATAGTCAGTGCTGATATAGACCATCTTGCAGTCCAGTTTTTTGCATACATTGGCAATGTTCTGGGTACCACCGGCGTTGATGGCACGGACCTTTGCCACTTTGTCATCGTCCTCTGCCATATCCACGGCAGTCCATGCGGCACAATGCACCACAGCGTCGGGCTTCACTTCCATGAGAACCTTCTCCACTGCAGCGGCATCCGTAATGTCCAGAGAGACATAAGGCATGGAAACAACGGCGCTTCCGTCAGCGACTCCGGTGTACTCAGGAGCCAGATCGCTGCCGATGCCCTCATGACCGCGCTTGGCCAGTTCGTTCATCACATCATGTCCCAGCTGACCTGCCACGCCGGTTACAAAGATTCTCATGCCTTCTCCTCAGCACCGGCCAGGCGCTCGCCGTACATCTTCTGGAAGTAGTTCTGATACTCGCCGGAGATGATGTTTTCCCACCATGCCTTGTTGTCCAGATACCACTCGATGGTCTTCTTAATGCCGTCCTTGAACATGGTCTCAGGCAGCCAGCCCAGCTCGTTGTGGATGAAGGTAGGATCGATTGCATAGCGCATATCATGACCCTTACGGTCGGTGACATGCGTAATCAGGCTCTCGGGCTTGTCCAGAGCCTCGCAGATGATCTTAACGATGTCGATATTCTTCATCTCGTTATGACCGCCGATGTTGTAGACCTCGCCCACGCGGCCCTTGCGGATGATCAGATCGATGGCCTTGCAGTGGTCCTCCACGTACAGCCAGTCACGGACATTCAGACCTTCGCCATAGACAGGCAGAGGCTTGTCGGCCAGAGCGTTGGCGATCATCAGGGGGATCAGCTTCTCAGGGAACTGATAGGGGCCATAGTTATTGGAGCAGCGGGAAATAGTGGTGGGCAGACCGTAGGTACGGTTGTATGCGTTCACCAGCAGGTCAGCTGCGGCCTTGGAAGAAGAATAGGGGCTGGAAGTGTGCAGAGGAGTCTGCTCAGTGAAGAACAGATCAGGGCGATCCAGAGGCAGGTCGCCGTACACCTCATCGGTGGACACCTGATGATAACGCTCGATACCGTACTTGCGGCAGGCATCCATCAGCACCTGAGTGCCGATGATGTTGGTCTGCAGGAAGATACCGGGGTTCTCAATGGAGCGGTCCACATGGGACTCAGCGGCAAAGTTGACAACGATGTCTGGATGCTCCTCAGCAAAGAGCTGATCGACGGCCTCACGGTCGCAGATGTCAGCCTTAACGAAGCGGAAGTTGGGGTTCTTCATGGCCTCGTCCAGAGTAGCCAGGTTGCCGGCGTAGGTCAGCTTGTCCAAGCAGACAATGCGGTCCTCAGGATGCTCAGCCAGCTGCAGATAGACAAAGTTTGCGCCGATAAAACCAGCGCCGCCAGTGACAATAATCGTTTTTCCCATAATCAATACCGTACCTTTCCAGCGGCAACCCTCTTCAGGTGCTCGCCATAGGGAGATTTGCCATAACGCTCGGCGGATTCCATCAGGGTTTCCTTATTGATCCAGCCGTTGATGAATGCGATCTCTTCCGGAGCGGAAATCTCGACACCCTGGCGATTCTGGATGGTGCGGACGAAATCTGCCGCCTCCACCAGAGAGTCCATCGTGCCGGTATCCAGCCATGCATAGCCACGGCCCATCAGCTGAACATTCAGGGTACCGTCTTCCAGATACATCCGGTTCAGGTCCGTGATTTCCAGCTCGCCGCGAGCGGAGGGCTTCACCTGCTTGGCATACTCCACGACACGCTTGTCGTAAAAATACAGGCCGGTGATGCAATAGTTGCTCTTGGGCTGCTTCGGCTTCTCCTCCACGGAGATAGCCTTACCGTTTTCATCAAACTCAACGATGCCGAAACGCTCGGGGTCGTTGACGTAGTAGCCAAAGATCGATGCCTTGCCGTTCTCTGCGTCCTTCACCGCTTCCTTCAGCAGATTGGTGAAACCATTGCCGTAGAAGATGTTGTCGCCCAGAACCATGGCGCAGCAGTCGTCGCCAATGAATTCCTCACCCAACAGGAACGCCTGTGCCAGTCCATCCGGAGAGGGCTGCACCTTGTAGCTCAGGTGAATACCATACTGGCTTCCGTCACCCAGCAGACGCTCAAAATTGGGCAGATCCGTGGGAGTGGAAATGATCAGGATATCCTTAATGCCCGCCAGCATCAGGGTGGACAGAGGATAATACACCATGGGCTTGTCATAGACAGGCAGAAGCTGCTTAGAAGTCACCATGGTCAGGGGATACAAACGAGTACCGGAACCACCGGCCAGAATAATACCCTTCAATTGAATTCCTCCTTCAATCTATGTTCATCCGCATTTTCTTTGGTTTGTTTTGTTTGAAAATACGAAGAAACGACAACTTATGATACATCAGTGCCAAATGTAGTGCCCGCTTCCCTACCAAATACCGATAACCGGACGGATTGTCCTTCAAGACAACCGCATGGTCCCGGGCATAGTTGGAAAAACGCTTTTCGGCTTGATCCGCACTGGGATGCTGCGTTCCGGAGAACCCGTGCTCCATCTCAAACGGAACTGCCATGGACTTCATACCCTGCTGATAACAGCGGAGCAGAAAATCATAGTCAATGCCATCCAGAAACAGCTCTGTGTTATACTGCACTTTGCGAAACACTTCACTTCGGATGGTCATGCCGGAATTGAATGCGAACATCTCTTTCCCTCGATAGCACACACACGCATCAGGGTCAGAAAAGAACTCCGCATGTTGATTTTCGTGAATGATCTGGGGCGAAACAATTCGTCCTCCCGCAGACAGAATCGGGAAAAAAAGTGAAATCCCCGGATTCTCATCTACCGCACAGCACATAGCGTCAAGAAACGCCGAAGAAACTGTGGTGTCATCATCAAACACGGTAATGAGTCCGGAAAATTGCATTTGTTCCAGCCGGTCAATACACGCCTGATAGGCTCTGGAAAGTCCCACATTTCCGGAACCGCCCAGATACTGCCATCCACGCTTAGCACAGAAGGCTTCGTTTTCAAAATCCTTCTCGCTGTTATCGTAGACCAGAACCTGTGTCGGAGCGCTCAGCAGGCCGGAAACCGCCTCGCAATCAGAAAGGCTGCGATTATACACCACCAAAATAGAGGCATGATTCATCTCAACGCCCCCTTATCCGAATACGAATGAGCCGCATGCCCAATGCCACAAAGAGCTTTGCCCGGCAGCGAAGGATCACGCTGAGCTTCCGTGTACCCGTAGTCACATTCTCTCCGTGGAGCCGGTGGTAAAGCAGCACTTCGTCCAGATAAGTGATTTTCCCGGACCACTCGGCCAGAACCGCAATCCACTGGTCATACCCGTGCATTTCCGGAATCGGAAGTACACGATCCCGCAGTTCTCGAGTCATCGCCATGCAGCATCCGCTCATACGGGGCTTTTTGATGTTCTTCCAGCGACCGGGGCCGATGGGATAGATCTCAAAAAAAGTCTGCTTCTGAGGGTTCAACCCGGCGTCCGTATGTACCGCATTGTGGATCACCAGATCCGCTCCGCTTTCCTTTAACGCTGTGACACAGCGATCTCTCTTTCCCTTCACCCAGACATCGTCTTGATCGGAAATAAAGATGTAATCGCCCTTGCACTCGGACAGCGCCAAATCGAAATTGGCTGTCACGCCGGTCTTTGCATTGGGGTAAATCTTAACTCTGGAGTCTTTTTTCTGATAGCGCTCTAAAATTTCAAGTGATTCATCGGAAGAAGGCTGATAAGCTGCCACCAGCTCATCCCCGTCCCGAAGCTCGGCAAGAATGGAGTCCAGCTGAGGTGCCAGATACATTGCTCCGTTATAAACTGGAAGTGCTACGGATACTGTTTCTGCCATGTCCTCACGCCTCTCATGCCTTACATAATCATTCATTGTGGTATTATAGCACAAGCCTTAATTAGATTCAATCATTTTCCAAATATTAAACAAATTCACAACTTTTATGGTATAATGAACGATAGTATAGAACCCGAGGTGACGATAATGGAGCAATCTCTACAAAAACTTTTGATTACAGGCTTCGATCCTTTCGGCGGACAGCCAATCAATCCCTCTTGGGAGGCCGTTCAGGGCTTGCCGGACCGAATTGGGACATTTTCTCTGACCAAGCTGCAAATTCCAACGATTTACGGAGCCGCAGCTCAGCGAGTTCTTCAGGAAGCTGACAAACTCTCCCCTTCCGCCATCATCTGCGTGGGACAGGCCGCCGGGCGAAAGGCAGTGACTCCGGAGCTGGTCGGCATCAACCTCCGCTATGCGGACATTGCGGACAATAGCGGAATGATTTACCGGGACTCCTCCATTCTCTCCGGCGCTCCGAATGCGTACTTCTCTACCCTGCCGGTCCGGGCAATGGTCAAGGCAATACAAGCCAAACAGATTCCTGCCGCCGTTTCTTACAGTGCAGGTGCGTTTGTCTGCAACGATGTACTGTATACCCTGCTCCATCAGTTCGCCGGAACCGAAACGAAGGTCTGTTTTATCCATGTTCCTCTGCTCCCGGAGCAAGCGCTGCATGGAGAACCTTCCCTGCCCCTAAACACCATCCGGGACGCTCTCTGTACCGCCATCGAGGCAATTCAACGATAACAAAAAAGTCTGCTGCCGAATCATTTCGACAGCAGACTTTTTACTTTTATCAAGGTTAGGCTTCCAGCATAGCAATAAACTCTGCTTCCGTCAGTACAGGGACTCCAAGACTTTCCGCCTTGGTCAATTTGCTGCCGGCAGCCTCACCGGCCACCACATAGCTGGTCTTTTTGGATACAGAACCGGAGGCTTTTCCTCCCTGAGCCACCACGGCTTCTTCCGCATCCTTGCGGCTGAACTTCTCCAGCGTGCCGGTGATGACGAAGGTCATGCCGGCAAATTTATCCCCCGTCGGGGCTTCCTTACTGGTGAACTCCACACCAAATCCGCGCAGTTCTTCTATTACCGCCTGGGACTGGCTGCTTTCAAACCAAGTGACCAGATAATCCGCGGTAATGGCTCCCACATCATCCACCTGAGTGAGGTCTTCCACCGTTGCTTCACTGAGCCGATCCAAATCCCCAAAGCGGCGAGCCAGCACCTGCGCTGCTTTCTGCCCCACCTGACGAATGCCAAAGGCGTAGAGCAGCCGAGCCATGCCTCGTCCCTTAGATGCTTCGATGGCCGCAATCAGTTTTTCCGCCGACTTCTTACCCTTTCGATCCAAAGTCTGGACATCTTCTGCCGTCAGGCGATAGATGTCCGCCGGGTTTTGAACCAAGCCTGCATTTACCAGTGCTTCCACCACAGCAGGACCCAAACCATCAATATCCATAGCGTCCCGAGAGGCAAAGTGGGTCAGGTTTCGCACCAGCTGTGCCGGGCATGCCGCTCCGGTACAGCGCATATGAGCTCCATCCGGATCACGATGCACTTCCGCTCCGCAAACCGGGCAATAGGCAGGAATATGGTAAGGCACTGCATAATCCGGGCGCTTGGACACATTCACCGAAACGATTTCCGGGATGATCTCTCCCGCTTTCTGCACCAGCACGGTATCACCGATGCGGATATCCTTTTCGGTAATAAAATCCTGATTGTGCAATGTGGCATTGGTAACCGTTGTACCAGCCAACCGCACTGGGAGGAAGGTCGCCTTCGGGGTCAGCACACCGGTGCGTCCCACCTGAATGACAATATCCTGAATGACGCTTTCCTTCTGCTCCGGAGGATACTTATAGGCAGACGCCCACTTGGGGAATTTTGCCGTGCTGCCAAAGAGCTTCCGCTCCTCCAGCCGGTCCACCTTAACACAGGCACCGTCAATATCGAAGGTATAGCGATCCCGATTCTCGCCCATGTCATGGATACAGGCAAGGATTTCTTCCCCGGTGGTACAGACCGTTCTGGGAATGACCTTAAATTTGAGCGATTCCAGCCAAGCCAAGGATTCACTGTCCCTTTCAAAGGGATCTTTTCCCTCCATCATCTGGATATTGAAAATCTGAACATCCAACTTACGCTTGGCAGCAACCTTCGGGTCCTGCTGACGCAAAGAACCGGCGGCACCGTTTCTGGGATTGGCCAGCAAGGCTTCTCCGTTTTGCTCCCGCTCAGCATTGATGGCATGGAACACGGATTTAGGCATAAACACTTCACCCCGGACGATCAGCCGATGGGGTGCGCCCTCCAGCACCATAGGAATGGATTTAATGGTGCGGAGATTCTCGGTTACATCCTCGCCGGTCTGTCCGTCGCCTCGGGTAGCTCCGCGCACAAAGACGCCGTCCACATACTCCAACGCAATGGAAAGACCGTCCACCTTAGGCTCCACCAGAAACTCGGCCTGTTCCGCTCCGGCTTTCATTCTCGACACAAACTCCAGCATTTCCTCATCGGAAAACACATCTTGGAGCGATTCCAGCGGAACCGGATGATGAACCGCCGCAAAAGAGGTCAGTGCCTGACCGCCCACCCGCTGGGTGGGAGAATCGGGCGTTACGGTCTCCGGATGCTTCTGTTCCAGCTCCTCCAGCTCCCGAAGGCAGTGGTCATATTCATAGTCTGACACCGTGGGCATATCCAGCACATAGTACTGGTAGCTCCACTCATTCAGCTGTCGCTTCAGTTCCTCGATTCGCTTCAATTCATCCATGGGGGTCCCTCAATTCTTTTTTCTGTCCAATCGATACCGGCCCTTCTGATAGGCCTCCTTCAGATCTTCTACCTGCGCAAAATAGGAGTAGCTGTCCGGCACATCGCCCAGCAGCACCGTTTCCGCCAACACCAGTCTGGTCTGTTCCGTATATTCGTATACTCCGCCGGGCAGAAGCAAATGCAGCTTTGTTTCGACCAAAAGAGCGACACGGTGCAGCGTCTGGTTAATGCCGGTGCTGATAAACTCGCTGTCAAATTCCGCCGAAACATCACCGGCTGAAAGTACCACGACCGGCACCGTAGGACCTTGTCCATGCAGCGTCAGCACCGGCAGCACACTCCCAATCGGAACCTGCAGCCGATGCCGGACGATGCTATCGTCAAACTCCTCTGCAACCCGGGAGGAAATTTCCGACTTTAGACGATTCAGCTGAGTCATATCCGCCTGCAAACCGCACATTTTTCCGTTTTCATCCCAGAGTGTCGTGCAAATATCACTGTACTGCATTGCTCCGGAACTCAGATATTCCTCCACCACACCGCAGACTTCATCCTCGATCTGGTTGGAAAGCTGATCGGTCGCCACAGCAATCATCCCCGGGCGAAGTGCTGAATTGCAGAAATGGATCGCCAATGCGCCCAGCAACAGTCCGGCCAGTATCCCCGCAAGCACACGGGAATTGCCCTGCTTGCTCTTTTGTTTTGGTCTGCCGTGCCACATAATCGTCCACCCCCTCCTGCATCTTATGCAGGAAGGGGGTTGGATGGCACAGCTTCTTTACTTCAGCAGTTCCTCTGCCGCCAGCATAATGCCGGTCTTGCCGGACTCATAGGTAAGTCCGCCCTGCAGATAAACCGTATAGGGCTCACGCATGGGAGCGTCCGCAGACAGCTCAATGGAAGAACCCTGAATAAACGCACCGGCAGCCATGATGACCGGATCATCATAACCGGGCATAGCCCAAGGCTCCGGCGTCACATAGGAGTCCACAGGAGAACCGCTCTGAATGCCACGGCAGAACTTGCAGACCGCCTCAGGCGTATTCAGAGAAATCATCTGAATGATGTCCGCGCGCACCTCGTCGCTCTTAGGCTGAGTTTCGTAGCCCATCAGCTCCATCAGCTTAGCGGCAAACACAGCGGTCTTCACGGCCTGTGCCGTGGTATGAGGCGCAAGGAACAAGCCCTGATACAGCAGGCGGTTATTGCCCAGCGTACAGCCGCACTCGCCGCCGATGCCGGGAACGGTCAGGCGCTGCGCTGCGCCCTGCACCAAGTCGCGACGGCCTGCAATATAGCCGCCGGTAGGAGCGATGCCGCCGCCGGGGTTCTTGATCAGAGAGCCAACCACCAGATCGGCACCCACCTGAGTGGGTTCCAGCGTTTCAACAAACTCGCCGTAGCAGTTGTCCACCAGCACAGCGGCATTGGGATTGACGGCCTTGATGCGCTTGGCCAGTTCGCCGATCTCTGCTACCGTCAGAGTTGCACGGGTGGAATAGCCCTTGGAACGCTGAATGACCACTGCCTTGACAGAAGGATCCTTCACTGTTTCTTCAATGGCTTCCACATCGGGGGCATTGTTCTTCAGCGGAACTTCCTTATACTTCACGCCGTAATCCAGCAGGGTTCCTCTGGCATTGCCGGTAGTACCGATCACGCTTTGCAGGGTATCATAGGGGGCACCGACGGCATAAACCAGCGTATCTCCGGGCATGACTGCGCCGAAGAGCGCACAGGTGATGGCATGGGTGCCGTTGACAAACTGGATGCGGACCAGAGCGTCCTCGGTGCCGAAAATCTCGGCATAGATCTTGTCCAGCTCATCCCGGCCCAAATCGTCATAGCCATAACCGGTGGTACCGGCAAAATAGCTCTCTGCCACACGGTGATTCTGGAATGCGGCCAGAACCTTGCGGGTGTTCTCCTCCGCAATGGCATCAATGCGGGCAAACTGATCGTAAACCGCTGCCTGAGCCTCCTTGGCCAGCGACAGCACCTTTTCTGAAAACTGCAAACTCATTCTTCTACAAACTCACTTTCTGCCAGCGCCGCAGTAAACCGGGCACAGGCCTCAATATCACTCAAATCACACACAGCCAAAGGAGCATGGCAATAACGGCAAGGAATGCAGATACCGCCGGAATACACACCCATACGGCTGGTCAGCATTGCGCCTGCATCCGTTCCGCCGCCACGGAGCACATCCTGCTGGACGGCAATACCCGCCTGTTCTGCCACGCGGTTCATCCAAGACACCATATGAGGCTGGCAGATAACAGAGCTGTCCATCACCTTCACGCCGGGGCCCTTGCCCAGCACAGAAGAGCAGAAATGGGTGGCACCGGGCACATCATCCGAGCCGGTCACATCCACGGCGATACCCACATCGGGATCCACACCGAACACAGCGGGCTTTGCACCTCTGAGGCCCATCTCCTCCTGCGTGGTAAACACGAAATACAGGTCATTCTTAGGCTGCTTGATCTGCTCCAGGGCGGCAATCAGCACAGCACAACCGGAGCGGTTGTCCAGATACTTGGAATAAACCTTGCCGTTCTGCTGATAGCAGGGAGTGTCGTACACGGCCATATCGCCGATCTGCACCATGGTGAGCGCCTCTGCACGATCCTTGGCGCCGATGTCCACGAAGTAGTCGGTGATTTTGAGATCCTTGCCGTCCTCTTTATCCTCGGACAGGCCGATCACACCGCGGACGCCGTTTTCAAACACGACGCCCTGACGAAGCACATCATTCATGGTCAGTCCGCCGATGCTGCCGAAACGCAGGAAGCCATTCTCCTCCACATGGGTGACAATGATGCCGATGGAATCCATGTGGGCAGCAAACATCATCTTCTTGCCTTCACCCTTCTTGTGGGCAATCAGGTTGCCCATGGTGTCGGTGGTCAGCTCGTCCACATAGGGTGCGACCAGCTCCGCAATTTCCTCCCGAATGTGCTTTTCACAGCCGGAGGGGCCAAATGCGCCGGTCAGGCGCTGCAACAGTTCAACAAGTTCCATATCAATACTCCTCTGCCATGGCCTGGATGAACAGGCGGGCAAGCTTCAGCATATATTCCACATCGTTCCGATCCGCCACGCTGGACGGAGAATGAATATTCCGCACGGCAGCGGAAATACCCGTCACACGCACGCCTTCCCGGCTGCGCTGGATGGTTCTGGCGTCCGTACCACCGGCCACCATATGCTTGACCTGCCAAGGAATGTCATTGGCATTAGCCAGATCACGCAAGGTCTCAAAAAGGCCGCGGTCATAGATCGTTCCGCCGTCAATCATAGAGATCACCGGGCCTTGTCCAGGGAAACAGACCTGCTGCCGCTCCGGTACGCCGGGAAGATCCGCAGCGGTGGTTCCCTCCACCACAACGGCGATTTTGGGCTTCACGGAGAAGGCATAGGCAAACGCACCTCTGGTGCCCACCTCTTCCTGCACACTGAACACAAAGGTGCAGTCCATGGGAAGATCTTCCTGCAGCAGCTTGATCATCACGGCGCAGCCCACACGGTCGTCGATGGCCTTGGCTTTGAAACGGCTGCCAAAATCCACCCACTCCGGACCGAAGGCGGCCACATCACCCCGGGACACCAGCTTCTCTGCTTCTTCCTTGCTGTCCACGCCGATATCCAGATAGAGGTCCTCCATCTTGGGCACCTGACGCCGCTCCTCCCTTGTGGTGAGATGGATGGGCTTGAAGCCGATCACACCGGGCAGTCGATCTTTTCCGATAAACACCTGCTTGCCAATGAGCACACGACGGTCAATGCCGCCCACACTGTCAAACCGCAGGCAGCCATCCTCCTCAATTCGGGTAATCATCAAACCAACCTCGTCCATATGGGCGGAGAACAGCAGATCATTGCCGGAATGGATCTTTCCGTGCTTAAACACAATCAGATTTCCCAGTGCGTCGACCCGGATGCTGTCGGCATAGGGCCGCACCTGCTCCACAATGAAATCACGCACTTCATCTTCCCAGCTGGACACGCCGTTCAGCGCACACAGCTGCTTGAGCAAATTCAGCATTCCGGCACCTCCTCTTCAAAGCTGCGCAGGAATGCGCACAGCAGCTGGGCCGTCTGTTCCATATCCTTCAAATCCACCACTTCGATGGGGGTATGCATATATCGCTCCGGCAAAGAGATCACCTGCGTGGCAATGCCCTCCCGTGCCGTCTGAATCTCCCAGCCGTTGGTGCCGGAATTGCCCGGGATGATTTCCAGCGTATAGGGAATCTCCTGCTCAACAGCGAGGTTTTTGAACTTCTCCGTCATCCACCGAGCCATGTTGGGGCCGACGCCGATGGCAGGGCCGCTGCCCAAAGGACAGCCCTTATCCTTCGAAACATCCGACTGGGTTGCAAAGGTCACATCCACAGCAACTGCGCAGTAAGGGTTCATCCGATATGCGCCGACTGCGGCGCCGTCCCCGCCGGTTTCCTCCATATTGCTGCCCAATACGCAGACATCCACATTGAGGTCCTCGTTTTGAAGCAGTTCCAGCGTACGCAGGAGAATACAGAAACAGGCGCGGTCATCCATGGCCTTGCCGGTCACACGGCTGCCTTGCAGACGCTGGCACTTCTGGCGGTATACCACAGGGGTGCCAATGGGATAAGCCTTCTGGGCTTCTTCCTGCGTCATTCCCACATCAATCCGCAGGTCCTCAATGTCAATTGCCTGCTCTGCCTCTTCCCGGGACAGCACATGGGGCGGCTTTGCAGCCACCACACCGAAGCCCTCCGGCTTGGTCATGAGCTTCAACTCCCGGCCGGGCAGCATACGGGAATCCACGCCGCCAATGGTGCGGAACCGAAGGAATCCGTCCTCGTGTCCGGTCACACAGAAGCCGATCTCATCCAAATGGGCATCCAGCAGCACCAGCTTTGCATTGGGTTTTCCGCAGCGGCGAATGCCGTACACATTGTTCAGCCGGTCCCGGCTTACTTCATCTGCAAGAGGGCGCAGCAGTTCTTCTGCTTCCCTTGCCACCTCGCCGATATAGCCGGAGGGTCCGGGTGCATCCGCAAGACGGCTCAACATTTCAAACAGTTCCATAAACGCTCCTTTTACTGCAGCGAACGAACGATCTCCTTGAAGAACGCTCCTCGGACCATAAAGTTCTTGAATTTGTCAAAGGCAGCACTGGCCGGAGACAAAATAACCACATCTCCCTCTTCTGCCAGCGTCTGCGCCTTTCGGACGGCAGCCTCAAAATCGTCCACATCATAGATGGGCAGGACTTTGGGGTCGTAGCCCTCCGCCTGCTCGGCTGCGGCCCGGATTTTAGGAGCGGTAGCGCCCGTCAGCACCATGGCCTTCACATGCTCCACCAGTTCAGGGCCGAGCACATCATAGGGAATGTGCTTATCATAGCCGCCGGCAATGAGAATCACCTTCTGGTTAAAGGAACGCAGACCAGCAATGGTGCGAGTGGGGCTCGTGCCGATAGAATCATTGTAATAGCGCACTCCGTGCAGCTCCCGCACCAGCTCGATACGATGCTCCACACCGCCAAATTCAGCAGCAAAGCGACGGATGATCTCATCCTCCACCAGACCGTCCACGGCGGCAATGGCAGCCATATAATTCTCGACATTATGCACGCCGGGGAGCAAAATCTCATTCACCGGCAGCACCTTGCGGGTCGTGCCGTTCTTCTTGACGCAGATCACGCCGTCTTCCAGCACCACGCCCTCGGGAAGCTCGTTCTGACGAGAGAACAGCGTCACATCTCCCTTGGCCTCTCCCACAAAGGAATAAGTCAACTCATTGTCCCGGTTCAGGACCACCTTGTCACCCGGCTTCTGATGCAGGAAGATGTTCTTTTTGGACGCCACATATTCCTCCATACCGTGGTGCATATCCAGATGGTTGGGAGAAAGATTGGTCACCACGGCAATATCCGGGCTCTTCTGCATCCGCATCAGCTGGAACGAAGAAAGCTCCAAAACCACCATGTCCTCCGGCTTCATATCAAAGGTTTCCGCCAACAAGGGATGCCCAATGTTGCCGCCCAGATGCACCGTATAGCCAGCAGCTTCCAAAAGCTTGGCAATCATGGTGGTGGTCGTGGTCTTGCCATCGCTGCCGGTGACCGCAATCATCTTGCAGGGGCACACATCACAGAACACTTCCATCTCAGAAGTAATCACAGCGCCCTTGGCTTCTGCTGCTACAAAGGCAGGCACATCCGGACGAATGCCGGGCGAGCGGAAAATCAGATCCGCATCCAAATCTTCCATATAGCCTTCGCCCAAATGCAGCGTGACACCCAATGCTTCCAGCTCATCCGCTACCGGTCCCAGTGCCTCACGCTCTGCCTTATCACAGGCGGTCACGGGAATATTATGCTGCCGCAGCATTTTAATCAGCGGAATATTGCTGACTCCAATGCCAAATACAGCCACTTTTTTATCACAAATCGAATTCAAATATGCTCGGATTGTCATTCTTGTATCCTCCTATACTCTACTCTGCACAGACATGGGTATTATAATCTTTTTTCATCATTTTTTCAATGCTTCCTCTGCAATCCCTTTTCGCTTATTGACTTTTCTCCCTACTTTCGTTACAATATCAAGGCAAGCAGGCTGGACAGCCGCGCGCAAAGGTCCAACGACCCAGTGTGAGGAAAGTCCGGGCTCCATAGGGCAAGGATAACGGGTAACACCCGCCGAAGGCGACTTCAGGACAAGTGCAACAGAGATATACCGCCGGCATTTTGCCGGTAAGGGTGGAAAGGTGAGGTAAGAGCTCACCGGTTGACTGGGAACAGCTCAACCCTGTAAACTCTATTCGGGAGCAATACCGTGGAGGAAACAACAGGTCGGCCCGGCCGTTTCCGAGGAGGTAGCTAGAGCTTGGTGGCAACATCAGGTCGAGATAGATGGCTGTCAAAACAGAACCCGGCTTATAGGCCTACTTGTACCAAAAAGCACCGCAGCAATGCGGTGCTTTTCTCATAGTCTCATAGCACAAAAAACGGGAGCGATTGATATAATCGCTCCCGTTTTGAATGTTTGGTTGGATTTCAGCCGGAACTTAATCCTCGTCCTGCTCCCAGTTATGCCAGACGTTCTGGACATCGTCGTCCTCTTCCAGCATCTCGATCAGACGGGTCATGTTCTTGATGTCGCCCTCGTCGGTCAGCTTGATGTAGTTCTGAGGAACCATCTCAATCTGAGCGCTGACAAAGGTATAGCCCTTTGCTTCCAGCGCAGCGTTGACCTCATTGAACACATCGGGATCGGTGTACACGGTGAACACAGAGCCTTCGTTGGCCATGTCATCCGCGCCCACTTCCAGAGCATCCATCATGACGGTATCCTCGTCCAGCTCCTCGTCCTCGTTGTCGATCACGATGACGCCCTTGCGGTCAAAGGACCAGGACACGCAGCCGGTTGCACCCAGATTGCCGTTGAACTTATCGAACCAATGACGCACATTGGGAGCGGTACGGTTGCGGTTATCGGTCAGAGCCTCGACGATAACAGCAACGCCGCTGGGACCGTAGCCCTCATAGACCAGAGCTTCGTAGCTGTCCGTGCTGCCGGAACCCAGAGCCTTGTCGATGGTGCGCTTGATGTTGTCATTGGGCATATTGGCAGCCTTTGCCTTTGCAATGACGGTTGCCAGACGGGAGTTGTTCTTGGGATCACCGCTGCCGCCCTGCTTGACAGCAACGATCATTTCCTTTGCGATCTTGGTAAAGGCAGCGGAACGCTTTGCGTCGGCAGCGCCTTTGGTTTTCTGAATATTATGCCACTTGGAATGTCCAGACATGGGTCATCCTCCTAAAATAAAATTACACGACATCTAAATATATAGCACAATCCCTCGCCACTTGCAAGCCAATTCCCCGTTTTTTCCCGATTTTCATTAAAAATAGGGGTGAAAATAAGTGAAATCGAATTACAGGCGGTCGATTTGCTCACTCAAATACAATTCTATTTTTCGCAGGCGAACTATTTTTTCTTCCTGCTCCAGACGCTCGGAGCGGCTGGCTCCCACCAACTGCTGGCGGGTTCTGTGCAGCAGCCACTGAAGGTATCCCCTGCGCTCCGGCTGGTCAATCCAAGTACCCGCTCGACCGGCCACGGTCTCACCGGGCGACAGCTCCTCCATCGAGCCGCCTTCTACCACCAGAACCGGGTACCAGCGGTCCCCTTCTCGCACCACCCGTTCGCTGCAAATACGATAGCCCTGCCCCGCAAGATAGCTGCGCAGCACATCCTGAGTGCTCTGGGGCTGAAGGATCAGCCGGTGATCCTGCTTGGTCCACGGTGCGGCAGACAGGATACCTACGATAGTTTCTCCGCCCATACCGGCAATGGTAATGGTGTCACAGTCATCCGGGGCAACACCGGCAAGCCCGTCACAAAGCCGAAAGTCCATCCGTTCTGTCAGGTGGTACTCCGCCGCTGTACGGCGGGCGTGATCCAGCGGTCCCGGCCGAATATCTGCGGCCACCGCAGAGGCAATTGCGTCGCTCAACATCAGCGACACGGGTAAATATCCATGGTCAGTTCCGATGTCCGCCAAACGAGCACCGGCAGGCACCAGTGCAGCCACAGCCCGAAGCCGCGGCGACAACTCTAATTTCATCATAACAAAACAAAAGAAGGCAACGGTGACCGCCGCCTTCTTTCCTCCGCTCAATCAGTCTTTGACGTAGCGATTCAGCTCTTCCAGAAGAGCGTCGCACTCGACTCCATGCACGATGCAGGCTTCCTCCACGGTCTCACCGCGAGAAGAGGGGCAGCCCAGGCAATGCATGCCGATAGAAAGGAAAATCGGAGCCGTTTCAGGAGCAATGTCCAGAATATTGCCGATGATCGTATCCTTGGTAATCTTAGCCATAATTATAGCCTCCTATCTTTGAAGTAGGATTATTATACCCAGAATCCCGGCTGATTTCAAGCAAATACGACAACTTTGATAAAATTTACGGAAGGTTCAAACTCCAAAGCGCTTCCCTGCCCTCGTTCAAAATATAAAAAAGGAGTATCCCTCAGGATACTCCCTTTTTATTTCGAAACTAAGTCGATTAGCCCTGCTGCTCACGCATGCGAGAGAAGCACTCGCTGCAGTACACAGGACGGTCAGACTTGGGCTGGAAAGGCACACGAGCCTCGCCGCCGCAGTTGGCGCAGGTAGCAGTAAAGTACTCACGGGGGCCACGAGCGGCGTTCTTACGAGCGTCGCGGCAGCTCTTGCAACGCTGGGGCTCATTCTGGAAGCCGCGCTCAGCGTAGAATTCCTGCTCACCGGCGGTGAACACGAACTCGTTACCGCATTCCTTGCACACAAGAGTCTTGTCTTCAAACATTGTTTTTACCCTCTCTTTGACGATTATTCTGCCCGTAGGCAATGGTATATGCGATCAGCCTTTGCTGATATCGCCGGATTGAATCTGCCGGGCGATCTTCTGGCGAATTCGCTGCACGGCATTGTCCACGGACTTCAGTGGACGGTTGCATTTGGAGGCTATCTCAGAATAGGACAAACCACTGAGGTAGAGACGAAGAACTCTGGTCTCAAGGGGGGAAAGCTGGCTATAAATCCGATTCATGCGCTCCTGCATGTCTTCCCTATGGATAAAGAGCGCTTCAGGATTGCCTTGACGCTGGTCGACCGAGCTTCTTTCATCACGTTCCGTGTCGTCAAAAAGAGCCGTATCGAGGGGAACATAGCTATTGAGCGGAGTATGCTTGTCTCGAGATGCTGCACGAACGGCAGACAGCAGACGGTTGCGAATACAAACCTCGGCATAGGTGCGAAAACTGGCGTTCCGCTGAGGATCATACTCTCGAATCGCCGCCAGAAGGCCCACCATTCCCTCTTGGACCAAGTCCTCGCTGTCACCGCCCATCAAAAACAATGGACGGGCGCAGGCGCGAACCAATCGGCCAAAACGAAGAACCAAGGCTTCTTCCGCGGCGCGGTCTCCGGACCTGGCCTGAGAAATCAGCTCCGAATCCGAAGTTTCCTGATAAGGTGTAGTCTGCTCTTTCATCTCTGTTGCTCCGTCAATAATATAACATTTGTTACTAAGTTGTCAATACTTTTATGCAAATTTTCACAATGTTCTTATGATCGTTTGCGCAATTTTATCAATTTTGACAAGTAAACTCCTGCTTTGTTTCTTTTCGAATCATTCCATGGTCTGCTGACCATAGAAAGCGATATTCAGGTGCTCGTACGCCTTCTGTGTAACGCATCGGCCTCTGGGAGTTCGGATAAGGAAACCGCTTTGCAGCAGGTAGGGCTCATACACATCTTCCAGCGTAACAGCCTCCTCATTGATGGTGGCGGCAAGGGTTTCCAGGCCCACCGGTCCGCCGCCATACTGCTCAATAATCGCACGCAGCATACGACGGTCCACATGGTCCAGACCCATATAATCCACTTCCAGCGCTTCCAGCGCCCGGTCAGCGACTTCTCTGGTAATCACGCCGCCGGCGGTCACCTGCGCAAAGTCACGCACCCGGCGCAGCATACGGTTTGCAATTCGGGGGGTTCCACGGGAACGGCGCGCAATCTCAATTGCGCCATCCACTTCGATGGGCACATCCAAAATTCCGGCAGATCGGGTCACAATCTGGGTCAGTTCTTCTGTATTATAGAGTTCCAGACGCAGATTTACACCAAAACGGTCACGCAGCGGCGCCGAAAGAGAGCCTGCTCGGGTCGTAGCTCCGATCAGGGTAAACTTCGGAAGGTCCAGCCGAACTGAGTTGGCAGACGGGCCCTTACCGATCATAATATCAATCACAAAATCCTCCATGGCAGGATACAGAATCTCCTCCACGGAGCGATTCAGTCGGTGGATCTCGTCCACGAACAGAATGTCATTTTCATTGAGGTTGGTCAGCAGTGCAGCCAGATCTCCGGGCTTTTCAATGGCAGGGCCAGAGGTAATGCGCACATTGACTCCCATTTCATTGGCAATGATGCCAGACAGCGTGGTCTTACCCAAGCCGGGAGGGCCATAGAGGAGCACATGGTCCAGCGGTTCCCCTCGCATCTTTGCCGCCTCAATAAAAACCTCAAGATTTCCTTTGGCCTTCTCCTGTCCGATATATTCACGCAGATATCTGGGACGAAGAGAGCCTTCGTTCTCGTCCTCGCCGGTCAGCATCGTGGTCACCAGCGGTTCTGCGTCTGTATACGAATCCAAGGAAAAATCAATGCTCATAATGCGTCCCTCACTTCACCTTTGCCGCCGTGCCACGCAGAGCTGCACGGATGATCTGCTCCAGTGTCTGATTTTCCATATCCACACCCCGAAGCGCTTCGGCAACTTCTTCTCTGGAATACCCCAGAACTGCCAGTGCTGCCGCAGCCTCGCTGGATTTGTTTTCCGGAATCACAGTCACACCGTTGCCCTGAATCCGCTCGCCCGTCACCACAGACTGTCCCTTGGCCAGCTTGTCCTTCAGCTCCAGAATGACACGCTGGGCGATCTTCTTACCCACTCCGGGTGCGGAGGTCAACGCTTTTTCGTCCCCGGTAATGATACTCATAGCCAAATTTGCCGGGGAATTGGAAGAGAGAATCGAAAGGCCGGCTTTGGGGCCTACGCCGGAGACACTGGTCAGCATACGGAACAGGTGCAGCTCCTCAGCAGTAGAAAAACCGTAAATATCAAAAGCGTCCTCTTTCACATGGACATGGGTATAGAGCTTTGCCTTTTCTCCCAGATTGAGCGCAGACAAAGTATACGCCGTTGTGCGGCAGGCATAGCCCACACCGCCGCAGTCGATTACTGCAAGGTAAGGTTCTTTATGTGTGACAATCCCATTCAGATAATAAAACATAGGCGCTTCCCTTCCGTATCAGCGAGTGGAATATTTCGAGGCGTCAAACACACGCTCGGTATTCAGCAGTGAGGTGGCTGCCCGGCTATGACAGATTGCAATCGCCAGAGCGTCTGCCGCATCGTCCGGGCGAGGAATATAGTTCATGTGAAGCAGGCGCTGAGTCATCAGCATAACCTGCTTCTTTTCTGCCTTGCCATAGCCCACAACGGCCTGTTTGACCTGCATCGGAGTATACTCAAAAATCGGCACACCCAGCCGCTCTGCTTCCAGCAGAATGACACCTCTGCCGTGGGCAACTGCAATGCCGGTGGTAATATTGTTGTTAAAAAACAATTCTTCGATAGCCAGCTCATCCGGGGAAAAGGTACGAATCAACTCCTCCATATCCCGGGAAATCTGGAGCAGACGACTGGACAACGGAATACCCGGTGGAGTTGTAATGGTGCCGTACTGAATCAACGTATTCTTTTGCCGATCTGCTTCGATGACACCAAATCCGATGGTTGCAACACCCGGATCAATACCCAAAATAATCATATCTGTTCCCTCTGCTAGACTAGAATCGTTCCAGTTTGAATTATAGCACATCTGTTCCATAAAGGCAAAACATTTATCCCTCGGAAAAGAAACGGCATTTGCTCTCGCAAATGCCGTTTAAATCTTGTTTATGCCTTGGGATGGGCCTTATTATAGACATCTTTCAGCTTTTGATTGACCAGCTGCGTATAAATCTGGGTGGAAGAAATATCCGAATGTCCCAGCATCTCCTGAATGGAGCGGAGATCGGCGCCATTGGCCAACAAGTGCGCTGCAAAGGAATGCCGCAGAGTATGAGGGGTAATATCGGTTTTGATTCCGGCCTTCTCCTGATAGCCCTTAATGATCTTCCAGAAGCCTTGCCGGGACATACGCTCGCCGTTCATATTGACGAACAAGGCGTGCTCCCCTTCCACTGCAAGCTGGGGCCGCACATTACGGACATAGTCCGTCAGTGCCCGAACTGCACCCGGATACAGAGGAATGATACGCTCTTTATTCTTGGATACGCAGCGGATAAAGCCGGCAGCCAAGTTCACATGCTCCACATCCAGCGAAATCAACTCACTGACTCGGATGCCGGTAGCATAGAGCAATTCCAGCATGGCGTGATCGCGATAACCCTTATGGTCCACGCACTGAGGCTGTTCCAGCAGCAGTTCCACTTCCTGATTGGTCAGAATCTGAGGCAGCTTGCGCTCCACTTTCATGGATTTGACGCTCTGCGCCGGATTGTTCTCTTTTCTGCCGGTATTCACCAGCCAGCCGTAAAAGCACTTCAGAGATGCCAGAGAACGGGTGATGGTTGCAGCAGACTTGCCTTTGCTATTCAGCCAGCTGTCGTAGCCCTCGATGATCTCGGCATCCGCATCGAGAAGGGTAACCCCCTCCACCTGCAGATAACGGGAGAACTGAGTCAGATCCCGAACATAGGAACTGACCGTGTTCGCAGACGACTTCTTTTCAGTTGTGAGATAGGACTTAAATTCCTCGATCAGATCCATAACGGGATCCTCCTTCTCACAGTGGTAAACTTAATTAGAACCCGCAGCGCCGGACAACAGCCACAACTGCGCCGCAGAACAAAGTGCACACAAAATCAATGCAGCAAACAAAACTATTCCGCCCACACTCACCCGGGCAAAAAAACGCTCTGACGGTGAACGAAGCCGATCTTCACCCAGCCTGCGAAGGATGCCGCACAAGGCAATCAGAAGTAGCGGCGCCGCAGAACACAGGACCGACAATCCGTAGTATCCAACGACCGTCACAGCAGCCACATCGGCAAACCATGCAAAAAATCCGCTGCCAATCAAAACGCCTCGGTAAAACACCAACGGCACCATAGCAAAGAGTCCCAGCGTTGTACAAGCCAGCACACCGGCAAGTAAACACCAGCGAAACTGTGCCCAAAAGACACGCAACCAACTTTGCCAAGTAAAGGTATGGCTGAGTTCGGAAAACACATCCGATCCCATCATACTGCTGTATCGCACCAGTATCGCACCAAGGATCATCCCAAGACCGTACACCACAGTCAAAACCAGAAGAAGCCACTGTGCATCAGACGCTGAAGCACAGCGCTGTTTGAGCCGAATCCTTCCCATAAAACCACCTCACGGGCAGCTTATGCGGTTCCGTTTGTGATTATGTCTATTTATCACCATTTGGTGTTTTCTCCATTTCTTGTTTGGAAACCCAAACAGAAGTGAGAATGGCAACAAGCGCATTACAGGAGTTATATTGTATAATAGTCTCTTTTTACCAATCCTGCAAGCATTTCCTCACAAATAATTTATTTTTGTGCATTATGACTATTTATTATGTAAATCTCATTCAATATGCATTATGTATACCATGTAACCTTTTGTGCTGAAACAGCTAGATTTTGTGAAAAAGATATAAATGCAAACAAAATATAGGGGAATACAATTTTCCAGTCGCACTCCCCTATATTTTTACCACACGGTATTCTAATCTCTTTTTCTACATTTTGCTCAATCAGTGATGGCGCGCAGAGCGAGCCATCGCACACAAGATGCCGCTCAGCACTCCCCCGGCAGTACCCGCCAGCAAGCGAATCGCTATCACGGTTCCATCAGGTATTCCACAAAATAAAACCCCCAGCACCAGGCACAGCAGAGCTTCTGTGCCGCCGACTGCAACTCCGCAGAGGATCGGAGGCCACTTTGTTTTCGCGCACAGAAACAATCCGCCCAGCAGCGCACCCAACCACAAGCCAAGCACAGCCGCATACCGAATCTGCTCCATCGGCATCCAGCCGAATGTCACAGCACAGGAAGCCGCAGAACCTACCAGCAGAATCACAGCACACACAACACCGGCACAGAGTGCCGCCGTCACCGCAGGTTTTGCGCCCCACACTCCCCTATTGTTCTTTTTTCGTTCAGACATAAAAAACACCCTCTTCGCACGCTTGTACTCAAGTCTATGCGAAGAGGGTTGCTTCGTATGCTGATTACTGAGCCTCAGTGGTCTGGGCACCCTTGTTGGCGATAGCCCACTTCATGAACTCGATGCGGACACGGTCAGCACCAGTCTCAATCACAACACTGTTCTCCTTAACATGGCAGATAGTACCGACGATACCACCGATGGTGGTCACTTCATCTCCCACAGCCAGAGAGTTGCGCAGGTTGGCAGCTTCCTTCTTGCGCTTATTCTCAGGACGGATCATGAGGAAGTAGAAGATGGCGACCATAGCCACAAGCATAATAATAGTATACATTAAAATTCCCTCCATTGCTTCTATTTAATGACACAATGTGTCCATGATACTCTTTTTCTCCGTTTTTGGCAAGCATTTTTTCTGCCATTCCAAACCACAGCAGCAAATATTCGCCAATCTGCATCGTCAGATTCGCCGCTCCAGCTTTTCGGAGTATTCTGCTCGGAATTCTGCAAAGCGATCCTCATCCAGTGCATCCCGGATTTTCTGCATCAGCTCATTGTAGAACCACAGATTATGCGTTACCAGCAGACGCATAGCCAGCATTTCATCTGCTTTTACCAAATGCCGCAGATAAGCTCTGGAGAACGAGCGACAAGTCGGACACTGACAATCAGGATCAATCGGCAGCGGATCCAGCTTGTATTTCTCGTTTTTGATGTTCATACTTCCCTGCCAAGTAAACAACTTGCCATGGCGAGCATTTCTTGCCGGCATAACACAATCAAAGAAATCTACGCCTCTGGCCACGCCCTCAATGATATTGCTGGGCGTACCGACACCCATCAGATAACGAGGTTTCTCCTCCGGCATATAAGGCTCTACCGCATCAATGACATCGTACATTTCCTGCGTCGGTTCACCCACAGCCAAGCCGCCAATGGCATAACCATCGCAATCCAGTTTTGCAATCTCCTGCATATGCTTAATACGGAGGTCCGGGAATGTACAGCCCTGATTGATACCAAACAGCATCTGATCCGGGTTAACGCAGTCAGGCTGAGCATTCAACTTCTTATGCTCCGCCACACACCGCTCCAGCCACCGCAAGGTGCGTGCACAGGACTTTTCCGCATACTCATGCGTTGCCGGGTTCTCTACACACTCATCAAACGCCATCGCAATATCGCTGCCCAGATTGGACTGGATACGCATCGACTCCTCCGGGCCCATAAAAATTTTACGACCATCCACATGGCAAGAGAAGGTTACGCCCTCTTCCTTGATATTACGCAGCTTCGCCAGTGAAAACACCTGGAATCCACCGCTATCCGTCAGAATCGGTCCCTTCCAATCCATAAAGCGGTGCAATCCACCCATCTGGCGTACCACATCATCACCCGGACGCACATGCAGGTGATAGGTATTCGAAAGCTCAATCTGGCAGCCAATCTGCTCCAGATCGTGCGCATCCAAACCACCTTTGATTGCCGCCTGCGTACCCACATTCATAAACACAGGCGTCTGCGCCGTACCGTGGGCACAGGTAAACTCGCCGCGTCTGGCTTTTCCTTCTTTTTTGATTACACGAAACACTTTGCTTTCCTCCATTTCAATCGACACCACAGAAACTGGTTTAGCCCGTTTCCGCAACATCGGTTTACGCCGCTGTATCCTGCGTTTCAGTTCATGTCCGCAATAAACATGGCGTCTCCAAAGGAGAAGAAACGATACTTTTCTTTGACTGCTTCCTGATAGGCTGCCAGCACATGTTCTCTGCCCGCCAGTGCAGATACCAGCATAATCAGCGTGGATTCCGGCAGATGGAAGTTGGTCACCAACGCATCCATCACCTTAAAACGATAACCAGGATAAATGAAAATATTGGTCCATCCGCCGGTTGCCTGCACCTCGCCGTCTTCAGTAGACCAGCTTTCAACGGTGCGGCAAGAAGTGGTGCCCACGCAGACCACTCGTCCGCCATTGCGTTTGGTTTCGTTGATCGTATCCGCAGTTTCCTTCGGAATCACGCAGTATTCCGAGTGCATCTCATGATCCAGCACTTCTTCTTCCTTCACCGGGCGGAATGTTCCAAGACCCACATGCAGGGTAACATAGCACACTTTGACGCCCATATCCTGAATCTCTTTCAGCAGTTCCGGCGTAAAATGAAGTCCAGCCGTAGGAGCTGCGGCAGAGCCAACCACCTTAGAATAAACAGTCTGATAGCGCTCCTGATCCTCCAGTTCCGCTTTGATATACGGCGGCAGAGGCATACGACCCAAGGACTCCAGCACTTCCAAGAAAATACCCTTATATTCAAAATGCACCAAACGATTTCCGTCCGGCAGCACTTCCACGATCTCCGCTTCCAACTGACCGTCGCCAAAAGAAACCCTTGCGCCCTCTCTCAGCTTTTTGCCCGGACGCACCAGGCACTCCCAGACATCTTCACCTTTATCCACCAGCAGCAGAATCTCTACCGCACCACCAGTGCTGCGATGACCGATCAATCTGGCCGGCAGAACACGGGAATTATTCAAAACAAGGCAGTCGCCCTTGCGCAGAAACTGAGGCAAATCAGAAAAATGGTGGTGCCCTGTTTTTCCCGTCACCTTATCCAAGGTCAGGAGCCGAGATCCATCTCTCTGCTTCAGAGGAGTCTGAGCAATCAGTTCCTCAGGTAAATCATAGTAAAAATCGCTTGTCTTCATCCGGATAACCCTTCTATCTTTTTCGTGATTCTGTTCACATTTTTGCTTTTATTGTCGAAGTCGTTTTGCACTCCTGACGCTTGACGCTCCCATGCACATATGATAGAGTATCATAATAATGTATTATAGTACTGTGAAGCGTAAAAGTGGCCTTTTCGCAGTAAAAGACTTCTTCTCCCTCAAAAGGGACAGCATCTCAAGCGGTGCAGCCCGGGCTTGGTAGGAACAAATCTCCAAGCAGCCAGGACGCATCCAGTCACTTGGACATTATATTACAAAGTCAGCCCGTTTTTCAACCCGCTGTCAACTTTTTGTTGGAGGTATCATCATGAAACACTACAAAGTCGGAATCGTCGGCTGCACCGGTATGGTTGGCCAGCGCTTTGTCACCCTGATGGAGAATCACCCTTGGTTCAAGTTGACCGCTATCGCAGCAAGCGCCAGAAGCGCCGGTAAAACTTACGAAGAAGCTGTTTCTTCCCGTTGGGCGATGAGCACCCCCATTCCCGAGGAAGCAAAAAATCTGGTTATTCTGGATGTAACCGCAGATATTGAGAAAATGGCCAACACCGTTGATTTTGTATTCTGCGCCGTGGATATGAAAAAAGACGAAATTCGTGCCTTGGAGGAAGCCTACGCAAAGCACGAGTGCCCCGTGGTTTCTAATAACTCCGCGCACCGTTTTACCCCCGATGTGCCCATGGTGGTACCGGAAATCAATCCCGAACATCTGGCTGTAATTCCCGCTCAGCGGAAGCGTCTTGGCACAAAGCGTGGCTTCATCGCCGTCAAGTCCAACTGCTCTCTCCAGTCCTATGTGCCCGCTCTGCATCCGTTGAAGCAGCAGTATGGTCTGGATCGTGCACTGGTTTGCACCTATCAGGCCATCTCCGGCGCCGGCAAGACCTTTGACACCTGGCCCGAGATGCTGGACAATGTGATCCCCTACATCGGCGGCGAAGAAGAGAAAAGTGAAAAGGAACCCATGAAGCTTTGGGGTCATGTGGAAGGCGACCACATTGAGAACGCCGACTCCCCCTCTATCACCGCTCAGTGTCTCCGTGTTCCCGTTTCTGACGGACACATGGCTGCCGTCTTTATGTCCTTCCCTGAGGGTAAGAAGCCTTCCGTGGAAGAAATCAAGGATGTTTGGGCGAACTTCCACGGTCGTGCGCAGGAGCTGCAGCTCCCCTCTGCCCCCAAACACTTCCTTCATTATTTCGAAGAGGACAATCGTCCTCAAACCAAACTGGATCGTATGCTGGAGGGCGGCATGGCCGTTTCTGTCGGTCGTCTGCGTCCCGACACTCAGTACGATTATAAATTTGTCTGTCTGTCTCACAACACCCTGCGCGGCGCCGCTGGCGGCGCTGTGCTCCTCGCCGAGCTGCTCTGTGCAGAAGGCTACATGGAAAGGAACTGATCTCTATGCGTCAACCTGTATTTACCGGTGCTTGCGTCGCCATTATCACTCCCTTCACTCCTGACAACAAAATTGATTTTGAGCAGTTCGGTAAACTGATCGAGCGACAGATTGCCGCCGGCACTGACGCTATTTGCGTCTGCGGTACCACCGGTGAATCCGCCACCATGTCTTTAGAAGAGCATATGGAAGCAGTGGAATACTGCGTTAAAAAAGTCAACGGACGCACAAAAGTTGTTGCCGGTGCAGGCAGCAACGATACCGCCGCTGCACTGAAAATTTCTTTGCACGCCGAGGCCGTCGGCGCTGACGCTCTGCTTTCCGTCACTCCCTATTATAACAAAGCTACTCAGAAGGGTTTGATTCAGCACTACGAATACATCGCCGACCGTGTTCACACCCCGATCATTCTCTACAACGTCCCCTCTCGTACCGGCTGCGGTTTTACCGCCGCAACCTATCAGCACCTTTCTCAGCACCCCAACATCATCGGCGTCAAGGAAGCCAGCGGCAATTTTGCTCTGATTACCGAAACCCGTGCTCTTTGTGGCGATGACTTCTTCATCTGGTCTGGCAACGACGATCAGGTCGTTCCCATGATGAGTTTGGGCGCCAAGGGCGTCATTTCCGTGGTCAGCAACATTCTGCCGGAGCTCACAGTAAAAATGACCCATCTGTGCCTGGAGGGCAAATACGAAGAAGCCGCCAAGCTGCAGATCGACACCTTCGACTTGGCAAGCGGTCTCTTCGCAGAGGTTAACCCCATCCCGGTGAAGACCGCATCCGGAATGATGGGACTTTGCAGTGGCAAGATGCGCCTTCCGCTCTGTGAGATGTCTGACGAGCACACCGAAGCCCTTCGTAAGCTGCTCATCAAGTACAACATCCCCCTGAAGAATTGAGGCAAACCATGGCACTAAAGATTATCATTTCCGGCTGCAACGGCAAGATGGGCCAAGTGGTGGAAAGCATCTGCCGCACCGACTCTGAGGTCTCTGTGGTCGCCGGATTCGATTTGACTCCGGCGCAGCGCCCCTATCCCGTATTTTCCACCCCCTCCAACTTCACCGGAGAAGCCGATGTTGTAATTGATTTTTCCAATCCCGCCGCTTTGGATGGGCTTCTGAGCTTCTGTACTCAGAAGCATATACCGCTCGTGCTTGCAACCACCGGATTCTCCCCTGCTCAGCTCGATGCAATTAAGGAAGCATCCAAACTGGTTCCCATTTTCCGCAGCGCCAACATGTCCTTGGGCATCAATGTACTGCTGGAACTGGTAAAGAAGACAGCTGCCATTCTGGGTGACAGCTATGACATTGAAATCGTAGAAAAGCATCATAACCACAAGGTGGATGCACCCAGCGGAACCGCTCTAATGATTGCCGATGCCGCCGCAAGCGCTCTGAACTTCGATGCCGAGTATGTGTACGACCGTCACAGCGTACGGCAGAGCCGCGACAAAAAGGAAATCGGCATCAGTTCTGTCCGAGGCGGAACCATTGTTGGCGAACACGAAATCATGTTTGCCGGTCGTGACGAGATCATCGAGATCAAGCACACCGCTCTGAGCCGCGAGATTTTCGCCAACGGAGCGGTCAAGGCAGCAAAATTTCTTGCCGCTGTTCGTGAGCCCGGTCTGTACGACATGTCCAAATTGATGCAGGAATAATCGTATGTAAAACACAAACCAGCACAGTCCGATGGACTGTGCTGGTTTTGATTTTTATTTGAAGTTCAGAATCAACCCATCACGACGCGATGGAACACCTTCTTGCCCTTCTTAATGACGAGACCGTCACCGGCAAAAGCATCTGCATCATAGGTCACATCAATAGAAGCAATCTTTTCGCCATTCACAGAAACACCATTCTGCTGCACCAGGCGGCGCGCCTCACCCTTGGACGCGCACAGGCCAGTCTTGACCAGCAGAGAAACTGCGTCAATGGGCAAGTCCTCAGCAGCAAGCTTCGTAGTAGGCATACCGCTCAAATCGCCACCGGCAGCAAACAGACCCTTTGCAGTCTTCTGTGCCTTTTCTGCTTCCTCTTCACCATGAACCAGACTGGTGAGTTCAAAGGCCAGCAGTTCCTTTGCCTTGTTCAGCTCGCTGCCTTCCCAATGCTCCATCTCAGCAATATCTTCCAGCGGCACATCGGTCAGCATCTTCAGGCACTTAACCACATCGGCGTCATCCACATTGCGCCAGTACTGATAGAACTCGTAGGGAGAAGTCTTTTCCGGATCCAGCCACACAGCGCCGGAAACCGTCTTACCCATCTTCTTGCCCTCGCTGTTGAGGAGCAGAGTGATGGTCATTGCCTCGGCATCATACTTGCCCAACTTACGGCGAATCAGCTCACGGCCGCCCAGCATATTGGACCACTGGTCATCACCGCCAAACTGGAAGTTGCAGCCGTACTCCTGATACAGATGATAGAAGTCATAAGACTGCATAATCATGTAGTTAAACTCCAAGAAGCTCAGGCCGTTAGCCATACGCTGCTTGTAGCACTCCGCACGGAGCATATTGTTGACAGAGAAGCAAGCGCCCACCTCACGCAGCAGATCCACATAGTTCAGATCCAGCAGCCAATCCGCATTGTTCACCATAAGAGCCTTGCCATCAGAGAAGTCAATAAAACGGCTCATCTGCTTCTTAAAGCAATCTGCATTATGCTGGATGGTCTCTGCAGTCATCATCTTACGCATATCCGTCTTACCGGAAGGGTCGCCGATCATAGCGGTACCGCCGCCCAACAGGGCAATAGGACGGTTACCGTGCTTCTGCATCCGGCGCATCAGGCACAGAGCCATGAAGTGACCCACATGAAGAGAGTCAGCCGTAGGGTCAAAGCCGATATAGAAGGTTGCCTTGCCGTTATTGATCATTTCCTTCACTTTTTCTTCGTCCGTCACCTGTGCAATCAGGCCACGGCCTACCAGTTCGTCATAGAGTTCCATTTTGTTCATCTCCACTTTCTTCGTTTCTGGGGACAGGCAAAATAAAAAGCCCTCTGTCCCCGATCTTGGGACAGAGGGCGCAAAACGCGCGGTACCACCTCTGGTTCGCTCAGTGCTCACGCACATAAGCCTCTAGGAGTTCCAACAAACTCCGGCGCAATAACGGGCGCACCCGGCCATATCCTACTTACTGCATGTGTTCAGACGGCTGCTCAGGGGTGTATTCCTACAGGGCTTTCTCCTTCTCGCACCAACCGAAGGCTCTCTGTTCAAAGCGGACTGTCGTACTTTTCCCCGTCTTTGCATGTGATGTAGTGCATTATAGGCCGAAAGGAGTTGTTTGTCAACCCTCTTTTTTGTCTTTTACCCGTAAAGCAGTTTCACTGTTCAGCGTGCTGTTGTTCCGTTTCTCCGCATATCAAAATCCAAAGTATTTTGTCTTAAAAATTCAAATTCCGGATTTCTTATGCTCTTTGTGTCGAACCAAGCAAAAAGAGGGTAAAGTCTATGACCTTTACCCTATTTTGACATATCTATAAGTTGTAAAATTTACAATTTCAGCCGCATTTTAAACTCTTTTGCCTCAGAAAGGAGTTCCTGTGATCCGGACAGCATTGCTTCCGTCACATGTTCTCCGCCTGTCAGGCGGGAAAGTTCAATTGCCCGTTCTTTGTCAGAAAGTTCCAAAATATCTGTAAAGGTTCTTCCCTTTCGTTCTCCTTTTTGGATGTAAAAGTGAGT